>JBLMXE010000123.1:0-4169 GCA_050257615.1 Chlamydiota bacterium
AGCAGTGGCCCATGCTGTCCTTCAACGATTTGGTCACTGCGATGGCTCACTTGCTACCCCGTCGTCAATTGACCGCCGAAGAACTGGCCGAGATCATCGATAAGCGCCACCGCCTGCGCCAACAGGCCAAGGAATCACACGCCAGACGATCGGCCGTGGCACTGGAATGAAATGTGACAAAGTAGAATTAGGCTATGTCTGCGTAAAACGTTGAAATGGATTTCCGGTCCAATGGTTTGAATGCACCCGATCGTGGAGGGTTGAGCCATGAAAACGTCGGACTTTCGGATTTGGCTCGAGCAGTTGTCGCAACTGAGTCGAGGACAAGAAGGACAGGTAAGAAAGCGTTTGGGGCTGTTCCGTCCCACCCTGATTACGGAGGGTTGAGTCGTCCTATTTGAGGGTGAGAAACGGGAGTTGTCCGGCGCTGTGATGGGAGTTGCTCGCTGCGGTCATAGCACGGGACGTCGCGGTTAGTCAGGGGTCCTTCGTCGCCAGGGTTGCTCGGTGTCGAACAGGTCCAGTTGCTGCCGGGCCTGATAGGCGCGGATGCGGTGGAAGTAACGGTTCTCCCAGTGGTTGGCCAGTTCATTGAGCAACTCGGCGATGGCCGTGATGGTTTCGTCGGAGAGTCCTTCCGGGAACAGCGCATCGAGGTCGATGATCATCGCAGTTCCTCGATGGTTTCCTGTAGCAGGTCGTCGGGGAGATGGTTGAGTCCCTTGGGCACGGCCCGCTGCAGGGCGGCACGCAGGATGCGGCCGGCTTGCCGGGGCAGGCCTTGGGAGGCCAACCGCAGCAGTTCCATCCCGGAGTCGGCCAGCAGGGTGTGCGGGCAGCCGGCGGTTTTCAGCGCATGCTGGATCAATTGGGCGAAGCGTTCCCGCTCGATCACCGGCTTGAGGTGTGCCCTGACCTGGATACGTCCGGCCAGGGCGGCATAGGGAGCCCGGTCCAGCAGGTTGGCCAGAACGGGGTGCCCGACCAGCCAGACCGTCATCAGGTCGCGGGAGTCGAAGGCGAAGTTCAAAAACGCCGGGAAGTCTTTGAAGAACTCGGTCGGCAGATTCTGGGCTTCGTCGATGATCCACACCGGCAGCAGGTTCTTGCCGTCGACCTGATCCAGGATGCGGGTCTTGAGGTCGCGCCACAGTTGGGCGCGGCGGTAAGCCGGTTCGATTCCTAACGCCAAGGCCAGACTGCGGTACAGGTCGGTGCGGCCGAAGTCGGTTTCCGCCAGATAGATGACCTGATAGCGGTGAGGATTGAGTGCCAGGGTCAGTCGGCGCAGAGCGGCGGTCTTGCCGACCCTGGGCTCGCCGGTGAGCAGGCCGATGCCGGGGGACTGCAGCAGCCATTGGAAGCGTTCTTCCAGATGGGCCAGAGCGCCATCATCCCACAGATCGCAGGTCGCTTTGTCCAGGGGCGCGACTTTCAGTCCGAAGTGTTGGCGGTACATCAGTTGTCCTCCTGCCGCGCTTGGCCGTGGTACTGCCGGTAGGCCAGTTCGGCCCCGTTGGGGGAGACCCCGCCTTGAGCCTGGGAGCTCACGACGCCGCCGCTCGCGTTAGGATCGGGACGCCGTCGCCGGCGATGGGCATTGGCGATGGCATCGAGCGGGGTCGCCGAGCCGAGGGACTTCCCCTCGGCATCTTCGATGCCGACGACTTTCTCCTCATGGGGATCGACCACCAACTGGACGGTTTTGCCGGACAGTTCATAAGGCACCTCGAAGTCACGGCCCTGGTAGGACACGCTACCGTCCCGGCGGACCTTGCGCGCCACACGGTGGTGGAACAGATCGTCCAGGCGGGCGGCTTTTGGTCCCAGCAGACGGATCTTCGGCAGGTCCTGCTGGTACCGTTGCAGCGGCGTGAGCCCGCCCAGTCCGCCATGGGGCCTGCGGTGATAGACCTGCTCGATCCAAGCCCAAACCCGGGCGTTGAGATCGTCCAGATCATTCACCCGGGAGACATCCAACTCACTGAGGAAGTGCTCGCGGAGGGTGCGATGCCAGCGCTCCAGCTTGCCCTTGCCCTCCGGCGCATAGGGACGGCAATAGATGAGACGACTATCCAACCGGGCACAGATGCCCTGGAGGGTGGTGGCGCGATAGGCGGCGCCATTGTCCACCACCAACTTCCGTGGCAATCCACGTTTCAGCACGGCTTGTTTGAGCACGCCCTCGATGTCCAGGGCGGTTTCGCCGGTGCAAAAGGCGCTGTGGGCGATCAGCCGGGAGGCATCGTCCATGAGGGACACGAGAAAGACCTTGCGACGCCGCCCCTTCAGCGTGAGGCTGGGGCCATGCATCACATCGCCGTACCAGATGGCGTTGGCGTGCTCGGCCACGAAGCGGCGATGTTCCTCGGGCACCGATGCCGCCACCCGCGACAGCCCGTGTTGCTGCAACAGGCGGTGAATGCTGGAGCGCGACAAGGTGCCGCGGGCTACGGTGCCGGCACATTCCAGCAGATGCTGGAGTTGACGGATCGAACGCCTGGGGTTGTCGCGCTTGGCCGCCAGCACGGCTTCCTGCACCGCCGTCGGCAATTTGGACACGCCCCGGTCGCTGCGGGGCTTGGGCACCAGACCTTCGATGCCGTCCCGCCGCCAGGCGTAATACCAGGCTTCGATCGTCTTCTCGCCGATCAAGCGCCGCCTGGAACCGGGAATCGCATACTCCCGCAGCGCCAGTTCCCGGATGATCTGCTGCAACTCGCCGCGTTCCAACCGGTCACGACTGACCAAAGGCCCCAACACCGACAAGCGAAACAACGCCACCGGATCGACTGCTTTCATGACTGTACTCCAAACCAAGTTGATGGAGTCGCCATGAAAACCGCCCAACCGGTTTACGGGCAGAGGGCATACTGTGTGGGGTGGCCAGCCGGCACCAAAACCGCTGTCCGTCACCCCGCCGGGATCAAGCCATCACGGGACGGCCACCCCTTCAAGGTCCAGCCAGGCCATCGCCCGGCTCAAGGGCATCGAAACCAGACAGGCTTGCCAGAATCCGGCAAAATCCGCCGAACGGCCCAACTCGGGAAACCGTGCCCGCAGCCGAAAAGCGAAAGTCTCGCTGCGTTCCTTCAGCCAACCCCACCAGCGCCGCACCGTGTGGCGGTCCACGCCCCCTTGAGCCGCGGCCTGATGCAAGGAGCCACCGCCGAGCAGACACAGCAACACCACCTGTTGAAGCGCCCAGCCATACCAGCGCCTGGGCGCAATACACTCTGGCAAGCGCGAACACGTCTGGCGGCAGCCCTGGCAATAGAAACGGGGAATGGAAACCGGATTCAAGGCACCCGAAGGCTCCGGACGGCGGTCTGCCTTGCGCGCATAGCAGCCGTGACCCCAAAGACTCGCCAAACCGCAATGCGGACAGGCCGAAGGCCGGTAGATCACACGCTCACGTTCCAGAAGGTCGCGATGGTGGTGAAGGGACAGAATCGCAGGCACAATCCGCTGCATAGGCCGGTCTCGTTGGTTAGGGTGGAGAGCGTCGAGAACTTCCCACGATAACAGAGGAGCACCGGCCTTCCTCAGACCTGAATGGTCACGCGGTGACCAAGAGATAGTTCTTTCAGATGCCCTGAAGAACCTTGGCATGTTTGAGCCTCGGCGGGCTCAATGAAGGGAGGACGTAACACCTGTGAGCAGGCGAATGACTGGGACCGCGAGCAGCAGTGGCGGTTGAAAGAGTCGCGGCAGGCGGACCAAAAGCGGCTGCGCGAATTGGAGCGTGAGCTGCAGCGCAAAGAGAAGGCCTTGGCGGAAGCGGCAGCCTTGCTGGTGCTGCGAAAAAAAGCCGAGGCGATTTGGGGGGAAGGCGAGGACGCATGATCAGCACCCCAGATCGCCGTCAAGCCGAGGCGCTGATCCAGGAAGCGGTCCAATCGGGTGCCCGCTGTGCAAGGGCCTGTGCGGCGTTGAGCCTGAGCGTGCGCACCTATCAGCGCTGGATTCGCGAAGGCGAGGTCAAGGCCGATGGCCGGCCGTGGGCGGCGCGTCCTGGGCCCCGGAACAAACTCCATGCCGAAGAGCGTCAGCGGGTGCTGGAGATGTGTCATGCCCAGGAGTTTGCCAGCCTCCCGCCGAGCCAGATCGTGCCGCGGTTGGCTGACCAGGGCGAGTATATCGCCTCGGAATCCACCTTCTATCGGGTC
>JBLMXE010000124.1:0-6033 GCA_050257615.1 Chlamydiota bacterium
TAGGCGTCATAGGACAGGAAGCGCCCGTCGGGCGACCAATCCACCGTGGAGGCGGCCACGAGATCACTATCCAAAGTGAACAGCATCTCCTCCACGCCCGAGCCGTCGGCAGGTTTGCGCGCCAGCACCATTCGGTCCTTTTCCTTGCGCGCGTACGCGATGTACTTGCCATCGGGCGACCAGACTGGCCAGTAGGCGTCCGCACCAAAAGTGAGCCGGGTGCTCACGCCGCCGTTGACTGGAATGGACCACAAATCCGAGCTTTGCCGGTCGGGAGTCATCACCAACACCAACACGTGTTTGCCATCGGGCGACAGTCTCGGACTAAGGTAAGAGGCCACGTCAGCGACCGTGCCCAATTCTCCTCCGGCAGCGTCAAACCATTGCAGATGGGACTGAAGCGATGCGGCCTGAAACGCCAGCACGGAACCGGCGGCGGAATAGTTGAAGGCATCCGCGACCGGGGACGGCGAGCCGGAGAGCCGCCCGGACGCAGGATCGAAAGGCTGGGCAAACACTTTCCGGTCTCTGACAAACAGCAGGAAACCACGGGCATAGACCGGATGGGCGGCATTTTGCAATACCAGTTGCGAGTCATTAGAGGAGAGAGAGCCCATTTCGATCCGCGACTGTGCCTGGGTGGCAACCACGTAAAGGAAGTGGTCGCTGTCGGGGAGAAAGATAGGCGCGGATTCGGATTTGCCATCCGCAGGAAGAGGGGCGAGGGGGGTGGGAGTGCCGCCCGCGGCCGCAATCCGGCTCAGGGGCTGGTGGGAGGCGGTGCTGAACAGGATGGTGCCGTCCGGGGACCAGGTTCCGGCATGGCTGAAATCGGTCAGAGAAAGATCGCACAGGGCGGCAACACTTCCGGTGGCGAGGTTGATGGTTTTCAGTTTTCCATCAGCAAAAAATCCCAGAGAGCGGCTATCGGGAGACCAGAAGGGACCGGCGGCATTCTCGGTGCCGGCGACCGCGGTGGAGGCGCGGGAATCGAGAGGGCGAACCCAGAGCTTGATCACGCCGTCGCGATCAATAGCGGAAAAGGCCAGCTTGGTTGCGTCCGGGGAGACGACCACCGGCCCGGCGCCGAAGCCGAAGGCGAGAAAACGGGTCTGCGGGGGCGCGGGAATGTAGGCCAGGGCGGGCGCGGCCGCGGGAGCCTGCGGGTGGCCCCACAGCAGGAATGCTGCCACTGCCAGCAGGATTGTCAGCCCGGCGGCGGCAACCCATCCCAATTTGCGAAACCCCTCACGTTCGGGCGCGGGCGTTGGGACCGTGGGAGTGAGCGTACCGCCAGCAAGCCACCGCAGATGCAGGCCGATATCGTGCGCGCTGGCATACCGGTTCTCCGGATCCTTGGCCAGGCAGGTGCGTACGATCAATTCCAGGGCGGCGGGCAAGGCCGGCTGAGCGGCGGTAATCGGCTCCGGTTCTTTTTCCAGGATGGCGGAGGCGACGCTCAACTGCGACTTGCCTTGAAACGCGGGTTTGCCGGTCGCCATTTCGTAAAGCACGGCGCCGAAGGCAAAAATGTCGGACCGGGCGTCGGCCTCTTTGCCTTCGATCTGCTCCGGAGACATGTACTGGATGGTGCCCACAACAGCCCCTTGCGTGGTCAGCGGCGAGAGCTGAGGACTGGGGCTGGTCATGGTGACGGCGGCGGAAACCAACGGGGCGGAGCCGGAAGCGGCCGCGGAGAGGGCCGCTGGTTTGGCCAGGCCGAAGTCCAGCAGCTTGGCTCCAGCCTTAGTCAGCATGATGTTTCCGGGCTTCAGATCACGGTGCACGATGCCGGCGCGGTGCGCCTTGTCGAGGCCTTCGGTAACTTCGATGGCAATCCTGAGCAGTTCGGGCAGGGGCAGTGGGCCGCGGTGGAGGCGACGGGCGAGAGTTTCGCCCTCCAGGTACTCCATGACCAGAAAGTCGGAGCCGTCCTGGTGGCCGACGTCGTACAAGGTGCAAATATGCGGATCACTCAACGAAGAAATGGTTCTGGCCTCGCGTTCGAAGCGTTGTTTGACCTCGGGATTGTCGGACAGGTGCGAGGAGAGGACCTTGATGGCGACCGTTCGGTCGAGGCGGGTGTCGCGGGCGCGGTAAACCTCGCCCATGCCGCCGGCTCCCAGCGGTGCCTGAATTTCGTAGGGACCGAGTTTGGTGCCAGAGGTGAGAGGCATGAGGCGCGCGACATTATAGCCCGCCCGTTCAAGCATCCACTCAAGTTCTGCAGTTAAGCACACCCGACTGCAGCCGACCTAATGTATTTGTCCAAGATCGCCGGCGATTGCTGCCTACCGTAACTTTCCAGTCTCTGTGGTGTTTGAGGCATACTACAACGACCGCAACTGGCCATGGGGAAATCTCACCAGAAGACTATCCTTACCGCGCTCCTGGCCTCGCTCGCCCTCGCCATCGTGGGCCTGATTCTGACCGGCGGTGGAAGTGCCCCCTCCGTAGTTCTGAAACACAAGCAGGAAACGACCCCTGGCACGCCCCTGGTGGACCAGAAGCCGCTGCAGACGGCGCGCAGCCTGGCGACGCTGGCGGCCACCACGGCGGAACGGGAACTGGCGCAGCAGGCGGCGCGACTGGCCGACCACGAGGTGGACCTGGCTTTTACCAGCGCATTGCGCGAAGCGGCCCAGCACCCGGCTCCGGTCTCTCCCGAAGCGCGCAAGCTGGATGCGCGGGTGAAGCGGCTGAGCGCGAGGGTGGCGGCCGAACAGGATTATGTCAACAAGCTGGGGCAGATGGCCGCCAAGGCCTCAGTCACGCAGAAGCCGAAGCTGGAACAGGAGCAACAGATGGTGGCGGCCCAGCTGGAGCTGGAGAAGGATGAACTGGAAGATGCACAGAACGATCTGACGCGCGCTGGCGGCAATCCGGTGGGCAAGATCGAGCGCATGCGCGACGAGCACGAGGCGGCAGCGCATGCGCCCGCCAACACGCCGCTGGCTAACAGCGTCGCGGCCAGTTCGGCCGCAGCCGCTAGCGCGGCTTCGGGCCAGACCGGCAGCCTGATCGCTGAGGTGCAGGCCTGGAGTTCCATCCGCGCCTCCCTCCGCCAGGTGAGGCAAGCGCGGCAGGAGGCGATGAGCGCGGCGAGCACATTGGCTAACGGCCACCAGGCGCTGGAACAGGAGACCGAACGAGAGCAGGTGAGCAGTGCCGGCTCCTCCAGCAGCGCAATTGCGGGCAACGCTCCTGCCGGAGGCACACCGGCAGCGGCGGGCACGCAGCCGCACGCAGCCGGAGCCGTCGCGCCCACGGCCTCGCTGGCGACCTTAAAGCACCTGGCTGGCGATCAGAAGACCCTGGCGGAATTTGATCAGCGGGTGCAGGACGAGCGGGAACTGGCGGATGTGTACAGCTCCTGGGTGAGCGTGCTGCAGGCGCGGCAGCGCAGGGCGGCGCATGCCATCCTGCAGTCCCTGGTGTGGGTTTTGCTGATCGCGCTGGCGGTGCTGATTGCCGATCAGATGATTGAGCGCTTTGTTCAGAAACTGGGGCCAGACCGCAAGCGGTTTCTGCACCTGCGGGTAGTGCTGCGGTTTGCGGCGCAAGCCCTGGGCGTTCTGGCGGTGGTCTTCATCGTCTTGGGCAAGCCAGAACAGATGCCCACGGTGCTGGGTCTGGCTGGGGCGGGCCTGACGGTGGCGCTGAAAGATTTCATCGTCGGCTTCTTCGGCTGGTTCGTGCTGATGGGGCGCAACGGCATCCGGGTAGGCGACTGGGTGGAAATTGAAGGCGTAGGCGGAGAAGTGGTGGAAATCGGCCTGTTGCGCACGGTGCTGCTGGAAACGGGCAACTGGAACGACGCTGGGCATCCCACGGGCCGCAAGGTGGCTTTTGTCAACAGCTTTGCTATCGAGGGGCACTACTTCAACTTCTCCACTTCGGGGCAATGGTTGTGGGACGAGTTGCAGCTGCTCATTCCAGCCGACCGCGATCCCTACCCCTTAATCCAGGAGATTCGGGACATCGTCATCAGGGAAACGCAGGCAAGTTCCCGGCAGGCGGAAGAGGAGTGGCAGCGGGTCACGCGCCAGTACGGGATGAAGTCGTTCTCGGCGGAGCCCGCCATTGATGTTCAGTCCACGGCTATGGGCGTGCAGGTGACCGTGCGCTACATTGCGCGGGCGCACGAGCGGCACGAGCTGCGGGCGCGGCTGAACCACGCCATGGTGGAGTTGTTGCACGGCAAGCGGGCGGAGGCGACCCGCTAGAACCAGTGCTCAGTTCTCAGTTCTCGGTTCTCAGTTCTCGGTTGCGCGGATCAATTCTGCAGTTCTCAGGTAAGCTCTTCCGAACCCCATTTTTTGCACCTCCAGCCAGCCCTTTCAAAACAAGGCCTCGCCGGCAGACGGCCAGCGGGGGTATCCCAAATTACCGAGCGGGAAACTGAGAACTGAAAACCGAGAACTGAGAACTGATTCAGGTTCTTGCAAACCGCGGCGGACAGGTGTATGCAGGACGATGGCAGCGGGCGTCCGAGCTGCCGCATCCAACTTGAGGTTGAAAAGCGCGAGTCGGGAGGCGACCAGGGCATGAGCACCGCCGAACTCAGAAACCACCCGTCCGATGATTCCTACGAGCAGCTATTGGCTTCCAGCCAGCGCGGGTTTGAAGCGGCGCGGGAAGCCGCCGAGCTCCTGGCCAAGGGGGTGGGCTCGGCCAATAGCGAGCTGGCCGACCGCATGCGCCGCTACGAGGAAGAACTGGACAAGCTGGACCACGACATCAATGACGCGGTGACGTCGGCCATCAGCCAGGTACCGGCGCAGCGAGCGCGGGAGTTGCTGGCCTGCCTGAAATTCATTATTGAACTGGAACGGATAGGCGACCTGCTGCTGAATGTAGCCAACCGGGCTGTGGCCGTGGGGGCTCGCCTGGAGCCGCAGGAGGTGAAGGATCTGGCCACCATGGCCGGAATCCTGGCCCGCATGCTGGGCCAGGCGCAGGAAGCCTTTGCACAGCGCGACTTGAAGCGCGCGGTGGACGTGCTCAAGGCGGATGCGGAGATGGACCGGTTGCGCAACCTGGTGTTCGTGCGCCACATTGAAAACCCGGAACGCGAGCCGCACAAGGAAAGTTTCCACGTGGTGTTCATGATCCAGAGCATGGAACGGGCCGGCGACCACGCCAAGAACCTGGCGGAAGAAGTGGTCCAGTTAGTCAGCGGGCGCAGCGTGCGCCACGTGCTGCGCCAGTATGACAAGCCTGACGAAGTGGTGTTTGTGGAACGCATGAGGCGGCAGTCGGGCAAAAGGTAAACCCCACACGTCGCCGGTCGGAATCGGGAAAATCCACAATTTTTGTTGCTGCGGGCGGCCATGTTCAGCAACCGGGAACTGCGGGCCGGCGTCTAATTCGCCGAGAACGCGGGCAAGATGTGACCCAGAAAAAGCACGCCGGGGATGGAGCGATGGACCGGATCAGACTGGCGAAGTTCAGGAACATGCTGCAAGCGCGGCAACAGGAACTATCCCGCAGTGTAAATGTGAGCCAGGAACACGGGCGGTCAGTGGTGGAAGATTGGCCTCAGGATGCCGCCGAGCGGGCTAGTATTTTTGCTAGTAAGGAATTCTTTTTTGCCCACAGCACGCAGGGGCGGCGGCTGCAGATGGTGAGCGATGCGCTGGAGCGGATCGAGGACGGCAGTTACGGACAATGCGCGGCCTGCGCCGGCGAAATCAATGTCAAGCGACTGGAGGCGGTTCCCTGGACGCGCTATTGCCTGCAGTGCCAGGAACGGCTGGAGCAGCAACTGGGGAATCGCAGAGCCGCTTAGGGACGCCATTCTCCTCGGAACATCTGCCTCTCACTTCCGTTTTCAAAAATCAAAATTAGCGCAATAATCGGATTGGGTATATACTTTTTCCAATTTGCAGCTTGGGGCTGTCTCAACAATACGATTTACGGAAACGGCACGATGGCAAATCAAACAAAAAGGAAGAGTGCTGATATGGGCTTGAGACAAAAATTTGCTCGGCACCTGCGCAAACAACGGGAACAACGTCAGTGGTCGCTGCG
>JBLMXE010000125.1:0-13123 GCA_050257615.1 Chlamydiota bacterium
GACGTGGTGGCCGCCATCGGCAGCATTGACATTGTGCTGGGAGAGATAGACAGGTAGCGCCGCCGTCCCGGCGGCCCAACGCGCGGGCGGGACGCCCGCGTGACAGCCGGCCGGAGGCCGGCGCTACAAGAACACAATGAGATTCTCGGAAGAATTCGAACAGCGCTTTACGGAGATGATGGGTCATTACCCCACAAAGCGATCCGTGCTCGTTCCTACGCTTCTGTACATGCAGGACGAACTCGGCTACTTGACCGACGAAGCTATCCGCGAAATCGCACATCGCCTGGAGCTGACCGAACTGGAAGTGCGTAATGTGATCAGCTACTACTCCATGCTGACCACCAAGCCGCGCGGCAAGTACAACGTGCAGGTGTGCCGCAACATCAGCTGCATGCTATGCGGCGCTGACGATGTGATCGCGCACGTGAAGAAGCGCCTGGGCATCGGCCACAAGGGCACTACCGCCGACGGCATGTTTTCCTTTGAAGAAGTGGAGTGCATTGGCGCCTGCAGCTGGGCGCCCGCCATGCAGGTCAACTACGACTTCCACGAGAAACTGACGCTGGAGAAGGCGGAGCAGGTGCTGGACGAGTATCGGAAGAAAGGAACGCAGTGATTGTCGATTGATGATTTTCGATTGACGATTGAAAACCCTGTGCGACCGTCAATCGACAATGGTTCAATCATCAATTCTTCATGGCTGATTTGGTCTCACATCCCGACGAAGTCAAGGTCGTCTCCCGGCGCTTCGGGCAGGGTGCGGCCAATCTCGACCGCTACCTGGAGCTCGACGGCTATAAGGCGGTGCAGAAGGCGCTCGGCCTCGGCCCGGACGGCATCATCAACGAGATGAAGGCCTCCAACCTGCGCGGGCGCGGCGGCGCCGGCTTCCCCACCGGCATGAAGTGGAGTTTTGTGCCCAAGCAGGCGCCCAAGCCCAAGTACGTGCTGTGCAACGGTGACGAGAGCGAGCCGGGGACGTGCAAAGATCGCCTCATCCTGGAGCACGATCCGCACTCGGTCATCGAAGGCGTGGTGGTAGCCGGCATCGCCGTGGGCTCCCACACCGGTTACATCTACATTCGCGGCGAGTATCGTTACCTGTCCGAGATCATGCAGAAGGCGCTAGCTGACGCCTACGCCCGCGGCTTCCTGGGCAAGAACATTTTCGGCAGCGGCTACGACTTCGACGTTTACTGGCACGGCGGCGCCGGCGCCTACGAAGTGGGCGAAGAGTCGGCGCTCATGGAGTCGCTGGAGGGCAAGCGCGGCGTGCCTCGCATTCGCCCGCCCTTCCCCGCAGTGGTTGGCCTCTGGGGCGGGCCCACGGTCATCAACAATGTGGAAACACTGGCCAGCGTTCCTCACATCATGCTGAGCGGCGGTGAATGGTATGCCAACCTGGGCACGCCCAAAAACGGCGGCACTCGCCTGTTCTGCCTGAGCGGGCACGTGGCTCGGCCCGGCGTTTACGAGCTGCCCCTGGGCTACAACCTGAAGAAGATGATTTTCGAAGTCGCGGGCGGAATTCGCGGCGGGCGCCAGCTGAAGGCGGTCACACCCGGCGGATCCTCTACCCCGGTGCTCAAGGCCGATGAGTGCGACGTGGGCATGGACTTCGACCAGCTCATGAAAGCCGGCTCCATGCTGGGCTCCGGCGGCGTGGTCGTGCTCGATGACACCACCTGCATGGTCAAGTACCTGCAGCGCATCATGATGTTCTACCAGCACGAAAGTTGCGGCTGGTGCATTCCCTGCCGCGAGGGCACCGACTGGCTGAAGAAAACGCTCAACCGCTTTCACGCCGGCGGCGGCATGGAGAAGGACATCGGCAACATCCAGTACCTGGCGGAAAACATGCTGGGCCGCACTTTCTGCCCGCTGGGCGATGCCGCGGCCATGCCCGCAATTTCGATTGTTAAAAAGTACCGGCAGGAGTTTGAGGATCACCTGAACGGCCGGCCTTGCCCCTTCGAGGCGAAGACGGCAGAGGTTGCGGTGCCGGCCTGACGAGATTGTGTAATCGGATAATTGTGTAATTGAGTAAATGAAAACAGCCGCACGCGACGGCAACGGAAACGCAAGGCATTTAAATTACACAATTACTCAATTACACAATTGCTCAATTTCTTATGCCTGACGTAAACATCACGGTTGACGGCAAGAAGCTCTCGGTTCCCGCGGGCACGCTGCTCATTGAAGCCTGCAAGAGCGTGGGCATCGAAGTGCCCTCCTTCTGCTACTACCCCGGGCTCTCGCTGCAGGGCGCGTGCCGCATGTGCCTGGTCAAGATCGAGAAGATGCCCAAGCTGCAGACTGCATGCACCACCGTGGTCACCGAGGGCATGGTGGTGAGCACCGACATTGACGAGGTGCGGCAGGCGCGCAAGGCCATGCTCGAACTGGTACTGGCCAACCACCCGCTCGATTGCCCGGTATGCGACGCCGGCGGCGAATGCGAACTGCAGGACATGACTTTCTCCTACGGCGCGGCCGAATCCAAGCTCATTGACATTAAGAATCACAAGGATGAGCAGCAGTGGTCGCCTGTGGTGTACTTCGACCGTCCGCGCTGCATCATGTGTTACCGCTGCGTGCGCGTGTGCGGCGAAGGCATGGACGTGTGGGCGCTGGGCACCGCCAATCGCGGCTCCTCACAGCTCATCATGCCCAATCACTCCGATTACCTGGAGTGTGAAGAATGCGGTATGTGTATAGACATCTGCCCGGTCGGCGCGCTGACTTCCGGCGCTTACCGCTATAAGACTCGCCCCTGGGAGATGAAGCACGTAGGTACGGTCTGCACCCACTGCGCTGATGGCTGCAAGACCACCCTAGGGGTGCGTCGCTCGCCCACCGGCATGCAGATTGTGCGCGGCGATAATCGCGATAAAGCCGGCATCAACGGCGAGTTTCTCTGCGTTAAGGGACGCTACGCCTTCGATTTCGCCAACCACGATGACCGCATCACGCAGCCGCTGATTCGCAAGGACGGCCGGCACGTGCCCGCAACTTACGACCAGGCCTACGAGCACATCGCCCTGCGCCTCAAGGAACTCTGCGAGCAGCACGGCGGCCAGGCCATTGGCGTGATCGGGTCCACCCGCACCAGCAACGAAGAGAATTACCTGCTGCAGAAGTTCGCCCGCCTGGTGCTGGGCACCAACAACATTGACCACCACCGCACCGCAGACTTTCCTGTCTTCGCCGGTGCGCTGGCGGGAAAGAAAGACGCCACCGCCAGCATGCGCGATGTTTTCAATGCGCCTGCGATTCTGCTGATCGGCAACAACCCCACCGAGCAGCATCCGCTGTTGGCCTGGCAGATTCGCAACAACGTACGCCTGCATCGCGCGCGCCTGTATGTGGTAAATTCCGCGCCCATCAAGCTGCGCCGCCAGGCCGCCAGCTTCACGCAGATTCCTGCCGGAAGCGAGCCGCAGCTGGCCGCTTTCCTGGCCGGCGACGACTCCGCTGCTGGCACTCTGACCTCGGGCGGCACTATCCGCGAAGCGCTCATCGCCCTGCGCGACAAGCTGCGCGGCGAGCAGAACCTGGTCATCATCTTCGGTTCCGAGTTGCGCGGACGCGACGTCGAGACCCTGGTCCGCTTCGGCTCGGCCATTCCTGGTGCCAAGTTCGTCTGCCTGGGCGATTACGCCAATTCCCGGGGCGCTGCCGACATGGGTCTCTATCCCGATCTCCTGCCCGGCTATCTGCCCGTAAGTTCCGGCTTGCGCTTCCACGAGGAGTGGGGTGCGCCTCTGCCCACCCAGCCGGGCCTGAACCTGCTGCAGATGATGGAGGCAGCCAAGAGCGGCCAACTGAAGGCGCTGTACATCGTGGGCGCCAATCCTGTGGCTCGCTACAATATTGATCCCTTCGCGCTCTCCAAGACGTTCACCGTCGTACACGACATGTTCCTCACCGAGACCGCGCTGCTGGCCGAGGTCATCCTGCCCGCCGCCAATGCCTATGAGAAGTCAGGGACCTTCACCAATACTTGCGGCGACCTGCAATTGCTGAAGAAGGCCGGCGACATCACCACGGTGAAGAGCGATTTCGAGATGCTGGTGCAGGTGGCCGGCCGCATGGGTTTCGACCTCCACCGCCTGGTGCCTTTCCGCCAGGCGGAGCGCGCCGACCTGGGCCAGTCCAAGAGCGTGCAGTCGGGCGAGGCTGACCGCCATTCGGTGTGGCTGGAAGCGCACGGGCTCGAGCCCAAGCTCAGCCCCTTCGACCCCATCGCCATGCTCGACGAAATTCAGCGCCTGGTGCCGGGTTATGACGTTTCGCGCCTGGAACTGCTGGCCGGCAACGATCAGCACACATCGGTGGAGAAGGTCGCCCCCGCGCCCATCGCAAGTCAGTCTGAGCTGATCGTGCCCGCTAACGACACGCTGTTTACTTCGGGCACCCTGGGCCGCTACTCGCGGACGCTGAACTCGGTGATTGAGAATCCGCGGCGCGTGCGGGCGGAGAAAGATAAAGAACTGGTGGTGTAGAGGTTTCAAGGTTTCGCAAGTTTCAGAGTTTCAAGGCGTCACAGGTTTCAAGTTAGAAAACGCCATCGGCTTTCGGCCGTCGGCCAGCGTGGAACTGCCGACAGCCGAAGGCCGACGACCGACGGCTGGGTTTCGAAACTTTGAAACCTTGAAACTTTGAAACTTGGTCACTGGTTAGGACACGCATTTGAGCTTAGGCACTTTCATCCTCGTCTCCGTCATCAAGATCGTGATCGCGCTCGTGGTGTTGCTCACGGGCGTGGCCTACACGGTCTGGCTGGAGCGCAAGCTGGTGGGACGCATCCAGAACCGCTGGGGCCCCACCCGTGTCGGTCCCTTCGGCCTGCTGCAGCCGCTGGCCGACGGTGCCAAGTTCCTGTTCAAGGAAGACATCACGCCGCCTCACGTCTATAAGCCCCTGTACATCGCGGCACCCATGATCGCCATGATGTTCGCCGTGACTTCCATGGCGGTTATTCCCATCGGCGGCTGGGTGACGGTGGCCGGGGTGCACACCCCGCTGCAGATCACCGATGTCAACACCGGGCTGCTCGTCATTCTGGGCATCACCTCTATCGGCGTGTACGGCATCGCGCTGGCGGGCTGGGCTTCCAACAGCAAGTATTCCCTTTTAGGCGGCCTGCGCGCCTCGGCCCAGATGATCAGCTATGAAGTGGCGCTTGGTCTTTCGCTAGTAGGCGTGCTGATACTTTCCGGCACCTTCAGTCTGCGAGGCATCGTGGACGCCCAGGCCGGCACCTGGTGGGGCTGGCTGCCCAAGTGGAATTTCTTTCAGGGCCAGTTCGTCGCCTTCTTTATTTATCTGATGGCGGCCTTCGCGGAAACCAACCGCATCCCCTTCGACCTGCCGGAAGCCGAAACCGAACTGGTGGCCGGCTACCACACCGAGTACAGCGCTATGAAGTTTGCCATGTTCTTTATGGCCGAATACGCCAACATGTTCACCGTGGCCTGCCTGGCCTCGCTGCTGTTTCTGGGCGGCTGGCATGGCCCGCTGTTCGGCCCCATGTGGCTGCAGGAAATTCTGCCCGTCTTCTGGTTCGCCCTGCGCGTGTTTGCGTTCATTTTTCTGTACATCTGGATTCGCGGTACCCTGCCCCGCTTCCGCTACGACCAGCTGATGCGGTTCGGCTGGAAGGTGCTGCTGCCGCTGGCGGTGGCAAACCTGGTGATTACAGGGCTGGTGGTGGCGTTGAGAGCGTAGGAGTCAGGACTCAGGAGTCGGGAGTCAGGGTAGTTGGTAGCTGGTAGTTGGTAGCTGGTTTTGCGAAGAGCTAAGGGCCGAAGGCCAAGGGCCAGCCAGCAGCCAGGAGCTAGTAGCTAGTAGCTGCATTTTCAACATGCTTCACTTAATCCTATTTTCGATTTTTGCCGCCATCGCGGTGGCGGGGGCGCTCAACCTGCTCATCCAGCGCCATCCCATCAGCAGCGCGCTTTCGCTGATCGTGGTCATGGGCGCGCTGGCGGTCGAGTATCTCCTGCTGGGCGCTGAATTCGTGGCCGCCATCCAGGTCATCATCTACGCTGGCGCCATCATGGTGCTGTTCGTCTTTGTGATTATGCTGCTCAACGCCGGCGTCGAAGAGCGCACCAAGGGCAGCAAGGTAGCCATGATCTTCGGCTTCCCGGCCATGCTGGCGATGGGGCTGCTGGTGGCCTGGGTGCTGATGCACGCCCCCAACCAGGGAGCCGTAAACATCGGCGCTATGTATGGCCCACCCAAAGCTATCGGCTGGCTGCTCTTCCACGACTTCCTGCTGCCCTTCGAGGTCACCTCGGTGCTGGTGCTGATTGCCATCATGGGCGCGGTCGTGTTGGCGTCGCCGGTGCGCTCGCGCCTTTCCAAGCCGCAGCCGGAAGCCGAGCGTCCCCAGACTTCCAAAGTTGTGACCGGCCCGGAAACCGGGTCCCACGAAGAAACCGCCACCGCCAGGAGGTCCAGCTGATGGTTCCCCTGCATTACTACCTGGTGCTGAGCGCGATCCTGTTCGCCTGCGGCGTCACTGGATTTCTAATCAAGCGCAACATCATCACCATCTTCATGTCCATTGAGCTCATGCTCAACGCGGTGAATCTCTCGTTCGTGGCTTTTGCCGCGCACTGGCATGTGCTCAGCGGCCAGGTGTTCGTTTTCTTCGTGATGGTCGTGGCTGCCGCGGAAACCGCCGTGGGCCTGGCGATCATCATTGCCGTCTACCGCACCCGCGAGACTCTAAACGTGGACCAGGTGAACCTGCTCAAACTATGACGCCGAATTTCCATCTCTGGCTGATCCCGTTGCTGCCTCTGGCCGGCGCCGCCGTCAACGGCTTGCTAGGCCGGAACTTCAGCAAGCGCCTGGTCGCCTTCTTCGGGCTGCTCTTCGTGGCTGCGTCTCTGGGCGTGGTCTGGTGGGTCGCTATTCGCTTTTGGATGCTGCCACAAGCCGCCCCGCACACGGAAATTCTGGCGCCCTGGATCGTGGCCGGCAGTTTCAGCGCTCACTTTGCCTTCTACCTCGACCAACTCTCCCTGGTCATGATTCTGGTGGTCACCAATGTTGGCTTCCTCATTCACGTTTACTCGGTCGGCTACATGTGGGAGGAAGGCGGGTTCTACCGCTACTTCAGCTACCTGAACCTGTTCATGTTTTTCATGTTGACGCTGGTGCTGGCCAACAACTACCTGCTGTTGTTCATCGGCTGGGAAGGCGTGGGCCTGGCGTCCTACCTGCTGATTGGCTTTTTCTTCGTGCGCGACTCGGCCGCCTCCGCCGGCAAAAAGGCGTTCATCGTCAACCGCATTGGCGACTTCGGATTCCTGATTGCCCTCTTTCTGCTCATCCAGCACTTCGGCACGTTGGATTTTGACAAAGTGTTTCCTGCCATTTCCGGCCTGCCGGTGGAAACCGCGGGCGCAGGCCTGCTCACCGCCATCGGCTTGCTGCTGCTGGCCGGCGCTTGCGGCAAGTCAGCGCAGATTCCCCTCTACGTCTGGCTGCCCGACGCCATGGAAGGCCCCACCCCGGTCTCGTCGCTGATCCACGCCGCCACCATGGTCACCGCAGGGGTGTACATGGTTGCCCGCTCCAATGTGATTTTCGATCATGCCCCGGACGCGCTCATGGCCGTGGCCATCGTCGGCGTAATCACCGCGCTGTTCGCCGCCATCATTGGCATGGCCCAGAACGACATCAAGAAAGTTCTCGCCTACTCCACCGTCTCCCAGCTCGGCTACATGTTTCTGGCTTGCGGCGTGGGCGCCTTTTCCGCCGGCATCTTCCACCTGATGACCCATGCTTTCTTCAAGGGCCTGCTCTTCCTGGCCGCCGGCTCGGTCATCCACGCCCTCGGCGGCGAGCAGGACATGCGCCACATGGGCGGCCTGCGCAAAGAAATTCCCTGGACCTTCTGGACCATGACCGCGGCCACGGTGGCCATTGCCGGCATTCCTTTCTTCAGCGGCTTTTTCAGCAAGGACGAAATCCTGTGGCAGTCGCTCTCCAGCCCCTACGGCAGCCGCGCCTACTGGGCGCTCGGCGTCTTCACCGCCCTGCTGACCTCTTTCTATATGTTCCGGTTGTGGTTCATGACCTTTTTCGGCGAATACCGCGGCTCGGGAAGTCACGGCTATGAACACGCGGGACACGCCCATCCCACCATGGCCAGCGCCCGCGATGTGCTGGCAGAGATTGTGGTGCCGGCAGAGTTCGTAAGCACGGTCATGAGCAACATCATCGAACGCAGCGGCATGGTAGTGAGCTTCGAGGAACGCGGCGGCATGACCATCCTCAGCGCCAGCGTGCCCGCCGCCAATATGGCGCATTACGAAGAATGGCTGCGCGAGCATACCAACGCCCGCGGTACCTGGTCGGAGCGCGCGCCGGAAAAAGAAGGGAAGGCGGAAGTGTTGGTGCGGCCCCTGGCCATGGAAGAAAAGCACCACACCCACATCCACGAAAGCCCCAGGGTCATGCTGGTGCCTATGGTGATTCTGGCCATTCTGGCGGTGATCGGCGGCTATATCGGCGTGCCCCGGGCGCTGGGCGGTCGCAATCACTTCCAGCACTTCCTGGCGCCCGTATTCTCTGCCGCCAGCACTCCAGGTCATGGAGAAGCCGCTGCCGAGGGCACGGCCGGAATTTCAGAAATCATGGCCACTGTCATCTCGATTGCCATGGCCTTCCTGGGCCTGTTCTTTGCCTGGCTCCTCTACTATAAGAAACGCGATCTGCCGGACCGCATCGCCGCCGGCCTGGGCTGGCTTTACAACACGGTGCGCGACAAGTTCTATGTGGACGAAATTTATCAGGCGGTGATCGTCACCCCGCTGGTAAAGGGCTCGGCCCTGGTGCTGTGGCGCGGCGTGGACGTGGCCGGCATTGACGCCACCGCCGACGACAGTGCCGAGAGTGCCCGCACGCTTTCCGACAAGTTTCGTCACATGCAGTCCGGCAACATCCGCTCCTACGCCGCCTGGGTGGCCGTGGGAGCGGCGCTGGCTATCGCCTACATGATCTGGATGGGAGTGCGATGAGCGGTTCGGCCTGGAATACGTGGATTCTGACGCTGGTCACCTTTGTCCCGCTGGCGGGAGCGATACTGCTCCTGTTTTTCCCGCGGCGTGACCGCGACATCAAGTGGTTTGCCCTGTTCGTCTCGCTAATCACCTTTGCTCTTTCGCTGCACCTGCCTACTTACTTCCATCGTAGCCAGCCCGGCTTCCAGTTCGAAATCAACATTCCCTGGATCCCCACGCCCAATATTCACTACCACCTCGGCGTGGACGGCATCTCCATGTGGCTGGTGGTGCTCACCACCTTCCTCACGCCCCTGTGCGTGCTCATCTCCTGGAAGTCCGTGCACGAGCGGGTGAAGGAATTCTTCATCCTCATGCTGGTGCTGGAAGCGGCGCTGCTGGGCGTGTTCGTCGCCCTCGACCTCTTCCTCTTCTACTTCTTCTGGGAGTTCACTCTCATCCCGATGGCGCTCATCATCGGCATGTACGGCCACGAGCGGCGCGTGTACGCGGCGGTGAAGTTCTTCCTCTTCACCATGATCGCCTCCGCCTTCATGCTGGCCTCCATCATTTTCCTGTACGCCAAGACCGGCAGCTTCGACTACGTTACCATCCAGAACGCGGTGCGCGACGGCGCCAGCTTCGGCATCAGCGGCCACGCCCTGGGCTGGCTCTTCCTGGGATTCTTTGTCGCCTTCGCGGTGAAGGTGCCGATTTTCCCGCTGCACACCTGGCTGCCCGATGCCCACTTTGAAGCGCCCACGGCCGGCTCGGTCATGCTGGCCGGCGTGCTGCTGAAAATGGGCACTTACGGCCTGCTGCGCTTCAATCTCGGCCTCTTCCCTGACCAGGCGCGCCAGAATCAGTCGTGGATCATGGTCCTGGCTATCATCGGCATCATCTACGGCGCGCTGGTCGCCATGGTGCAGCCCAACCTGAAGAAGTTGGTCGCCTACTCCTCGGTCAGCCACCTGGGCTTTGTCGTTCTGGGGATCTTCAGCTTCACCCAGCTGGGCGTGGACGGCGCCGTTTACCAGATGCTGAACCACGGCGTCTCCACCGGTGCCCTCTTCATGCTGGCGGGCATTATCTACGAACGCCGCCATACCTTCGATATTGACGAATTTGGCGGCTTGGCCACACCCATGCCCATTTTTGCCGCCTTCTTCCTCTTCATAACTCTTTCTTCGGTGGGACTGCCCTTGCTCAACGGATTTGTCGGCGAATTCCTGGTGCTCAGCGGCGCTTTCCAGGCCAAGATGATTTGGGGCATCCTGGCGGCCTCGGGCGTGATCTGGAGCGCCTGTTACCTGCTCTGGATGTACCAGCGCGTTTTCTTTGGGAAGGTGAAACAGTCGGTGAATCAGACCTTGCCTGACCTGAGCGCGCGCGAGCGCACCGCTCTGTGGCCGGCTTCCATTGCCGCTCTGGCCATGGGCGTGGCCCCGGCGCTCTGGCTTACCTTTATTGATCCGGCAGTGCGCAACGTGCTTCTGCCGCTGGCCCAGACCACGGCCCAGGTGGTGCGCTGATGATTGCCACTGCCGACTACATCCGCATTTTGCCGGAGATCGTGCTCACGGCGTTTGGGCTCATCGTGATGCTCGTAGACCCTCTGCTGCCCGAAAACCGCAACGTCGAGCCGCTGGGCATCATTTCGCTGATCGGCGCGCTGGCCGCAGTGGGGGCCAGCATCTGCCAGATGCGCTACCCCGGGCCCGCCTTCTGGAACTTCGTGGAGGTGGACAATTTCAGCGTCTTTTTCCACCTGCTGGTCACCATCGCCGCCGCCCTCGTCATCATGGCGTCGTTTGAGTACTTGCGGGTGCAGGAAATTCGCGCCGGCGAATACTTCGGCCTCATCCTGTTCGGCGCCGTGGGAATGGGCCTGATGTCTTCGGCAGTGGAGCTGGTGCTGATCTTCATCGCCCTGGAAATCTCCTCAATCTCCACTTACATTCTGGCGGGATTCCGCCAGCGCGACGCCGGCAGCGTGGAATCGTCGCTGAAGTATTTCCTGCTCGGCTCCTTCGCCACTGCTTTCTTCCTCTACGGCATCGCTCTGATGTTCGGCGCCACCGGCTCCACCGACATTCCCCAAATCGCCGCGGCGCTGCGCCTGAACGGCGCGCCGCTCATGGCTTACGTGGCCTTCGCCCTCATGTTCGTGGGCCTGGGCTTCAAGATCGCCTCCGCGCCCTTCCACGTTTGGACCCCCGACGTTTACGAAGGCGCTCCCTCCCCGGTGGTGGCCTTCATGTCCACCGCGCCCAAGATGGCGGTCTTCGCCGTGCTCTTGCGGATTCTGTTCGTGACCGAAGGGCCTTCCCTGCTGGCCGGTTCGCGCCCGGTGTGGTTCTGGTGGGTGTGGGCTTCGGCGGCCGTCTCCATGACCCTGGGCAACCTGGGCGCGCTGGTGCAGAACAACGTCAAGCGCATGCTGGCCTACTCCGCCATCGCCCACGCCGGCTACCTGCTGGTGGCCTTCGCCGCCGCGCCTGAGGCCGGCATCTCTGCCGCCATGTTTTACGCCGCCTCCTACACCGCCATGAACCTGGGCGCGTTCATCGTGGTCAGCCACTTCGCCAACGCCGGCGAGCGCTACGTCACTTTGGACGACTACACCGGCCTGGGACGCCGCTCTCCCCTGCTGGCCATGACCTTGACCATCTTCCTGATTTCGCTGATTGGAATTCCCGCCACCGCCGGCTTCTTCGCCAAGTTCTATGTCTTCAGCGCGGCGCTCAAGGCCAACCTGGTGTGGCTGACCATCATTGCGGTGGTCAACAGCGCCATCGGCGCTTACTACTATCTGCGGGTGATTGTGGTGATGTACATGCGCGAGCCCACCCAGGAAATTCCGGTCATGCGCGTGCCCGCGGGCGTAACCGCTACCCTGCTCTGCAGCGTGGCCGCGGTGCTTTATTTAGGGATTCTGCCGGGCCGCGTGCTGGAGTTCGCCACCCGCTCCGCGCAGGGCCTGCTGCGGTGAGTTAGATCGTAGCGCCGGCGTCTCGCCGGCTGCCGCGAGGGCGTCTCGCCCACGCCCATCCTCTCAAGAGTTACGAGACCCAAGCCTCTACCGTAGGCTTAGGGATGTACCAGTCGAACCGGAATAGGGGAGCCTGCCGCGCCCGTGGGACCTCCGTTGCTGCCTCCGCCATTCCCCCCGCCTCCGCCGCCTCCTTGACCGCTGCAGCCAGCGATATCGAGTATGTAGGCGTCCACGTCTCCTCCGGCGCCGCCGCCACCACCACCGCCCTGAGTCACATCTTTGATGAACACGCGCATGAACCCGATGATCGTGACTGTAGGACTGCACGAACCACCAGGGCACAAGTTGTGACCGTCATAGATCGGCATTGTCACTACGGAATTGCTATCCGACAGGCTGAAATTCTTGCCTACGTAGGCCGGGTTGGGATTGTTCGCTCCTCCGATCGCGCTAAACGGGATCGTGTCTGCATCAAGCGTATCCTGCCCTTTGCCGTTGGGGTCTTCATGGATCAGGCACTCGACTCCCTGCTTGGTCGGCCCCTGCATGTTGCCGGTTTGCAACAACACCAGGTCAATGTTGCCCGTTTGTCCGCATGAGAAGGTGTTGGTGTTACAACACTCAATGTTCTCCCGATATACGGCAGCGCCGCTCGTACCACCGCCACCCGTCTGGGTTGCACATGCAGGACAAAGTGGATTGGGAGACAACTGCACCTGAACTGGATAATACTGACTCGGCGCAGGGGACGCCGAGGGACTACCCGCTTTCAGAGTTATCAGTTCCCCGATCACGCCGCCGGTGTTGGGCACTCCAGTCCATTTGCCAGGATTGCTGATTGTCCCGTCGCTGTTGATGAAAGTACCGCTGCCGGAGCAGAACGTGCTGGCTGGGCTCTGGTGATCCGGATCACAATTGGGCAGAATCCACGGCTTCATGCAGCTGCCAGTGGCCGGCACGCTGGTACCGGAGGGGTAGAAGACTTCGGCTGTAGCCGTAGCTTTCACGTTGGCGGATCTATATCCCCACAGACGCGCAAAAAACGTCGGCAGCGCATTGCTGCGCGCCGTGTTTCGTTGCACTACCACTGTCACTAATGGAT
>JBLMXE010000126.1:0-4106 GCA_050257615.1 Chlamydiota bacterium
CCTGACGCGATTGCCGAGATCGAATTCTTTGCCAACGCGGAAGATACACAGCTCCTTCTGCAACTGTACCTGGCGGAGAGCACGCCTCGCGTTCGCTTGAGAGAGGTCTCGGAAGCGCTGGTCGAAATGCTGCCCGAAACCGCGGGCGTAACTTCCCTTCGCGTAGAACCCACTGCGCACGCGCCCGGTTCTGAGGCGCTTGCGCAAACGGTTCACGGCGCTGGAGAGTTGGTGTACAAGACGGCCCAGGGCGAATACCGCGTCAGCGCCGGCGCCTTCTTCCAGGTCAACCGTTACCTGACAGACGAACTGGTCAAGATCGTCATCGCCGGCCCGAGCGGGGGCACGGCTCTCGACCTTTATGCCGGCGTGGGCTTGTTTGCCGTGCCCCTGGCGCGCAATTTCGAGCGCGTCGTGGCGGTGGAGTCGTCACAGATTTCGCACTCCGACCTGCAGTACAATTCGCCCGGGAACGTGCAGGCGGTGCACGCCACCACCGAGCAGCACCTGCAGAGCTTTCGCGACACTCCCGACCTGGTGGTGGTGGACCCGCCGCGCGGCGGGCTGGGCGAAGCCGTCGCGCAAGCCTTGGGGCGGCTGCAGGCGCCGCGTCTCACTTACGTCTCCTGCGATCCCGCCACCCTGGCCCGCGACTTGCGTCTCCTCACCACCGCCGGTTACGCCATTGAGCAGGCGCACCTGGTGGACCTGTTCCCGCAAACCTTCCACCTGGAGAGCGTGCTGCAACTAGTGAAGCGGTAGCCAGGAGTCAGGAGTCGGTGAGTGCAGCGGCGCAGCCACGTCCTCTCCAGGCCCGGGCGGTTGCTCAGGTTCCTACCTCCCCTCCCATCCCGGTCCGGCCGCAAATTACTCCCCGCCAGCCGCTGCTCTATGCTGCGCTGAGCTTCTCGGCCGGCATTCTGCTGGGCACAAGGATCTGGCGCCCTCCCCTCTGGTGGATGATCGCCGTGGTGGTTTTCCTGGCGGCGGCTGGCTACTTTGCCCGCCGCCGTACTCGTTTAGCCATAGCGCTGGCCTGCGGCACGCTGGTGCTTCTGGGAGCTCTGATTATCCAGGCCCGCGGGCCGGTGACCGTCAACACGGGAATTCTGCGTTTTGCCGGCGGCAACGAGGTGACCTTCACGGCGCATGTCACCCGCGACGGTTTCCTCCGCGAAGGCGGCTTTGGAAGTGAGCGCCAGGTCCTGGAAGTCGAAAGTGAGCAGGTTGCCACTGGAGGCACCATCGAAAATATTCGCGCCGGCCTTCGCCTCACTCTCTACTCGCGTCCGGAGCGAGAGGATGGTGCCAAAGTCATGCCGCCCATGCCGCTCTACACCTACGGCCAGCGGCTGCGAATCACCGCCAAGCTGCGCCCGCCGCACAATTTCCGCAACCCCGGGGCCTTTGACTACCGTGGCTACCTCGCCCAGCGCGGCATCGCCGCCTTGGGCTCCGCCAACCAAGCCCGCGTCCAGGTGCTGCCCGGCTTCACGGGTAGCCGCATTTCCGACTGGCGTAACCGGCTGCGCCGCAGCGTGCTGGCCAAGATCCATGCCCTGTGGCCGCCCCCGCAGGCCGCACTCATGGACGCCATGATCATGGGCGAGGATGCCTTCATTGACCGCGACACCCGGGTGAACTTCCAGCGCTCCGGCACTTACCACGTGCTGGTGGTCTCCGGCATGAACCTGGGAATTCTGGCATTCGTGGTTTTCTGGCTGCTGCGCCGGCTGCGAGTCACTGAGGTGTGGGCGAGCGCCGCCACTGCCCTGCTGGGGTTCGGCTATGCCTACCTGTGCGACTGGGGAGCGCCCATCGTGCGCGCCGCCCTCATGCTGCTGCTCTACCTGATTACGCGCCTGTTTTACCGCGACCGTGCCCCAGTAAACGCCGTGGGCGGCGCCGCCCTGGGCATTCTCATCCTCGATCCCCGCGCCCTGCTCGACCCCAGCTTTCAGCTGACCTTCCTTTCGGTGCTGGCCATTGCCGGCATCGGAGTCCCAATTATCGAGCGCACTTCGCAGCCCTACCGCCGCGCTCTGCGCCTGCTGGATTCGGTAGCCTACGACCTCTCCTTCGCTCCCCGTCTGGCACAGTTCCGCCTCGACCTGCGCCTGATTGCCGGCCGCCTGCGCCGCTTTCTGGGGACACGTGCCGCCGGGCTTTCGCTGGCGGGCGGCTTGAGCTTCCTGCTGGGCGTTTACGAAGTGATACTCATCTCCGCCCTGATGCAGGTCTCCCTCGCACTGCCCATGGCCTGGTACTTTCACCGCGCCACCACGCTGGCCTTGCCCGCCAACACCCTGGTGATCCCGCTGACCGAAATCCTGATGCCGGCAGCCGCCCTCGCCGTGACCCTGGCGTACATCTCGCTGAGCCTGGCCAGACTTCCCGCCCTGATTGCCGGGTTGGCGTTGCAGGGAATAACCGGCACCATCCACGTGGTGGGAAAGCTGCGCCTGGCTGACCTGCGCGTGCCCACGCCCAGCCTGGAGGTCGCCGTGCTTGCCGCCCTGGCCGTGGCAGTCGCCCTGGCCACCGCGCGGCGCCGGCCATGGCTGGCAGTGAGCGGCCTGGCGGCCCTGCTGGCCAGCGCCCTCTGGATCACGGCCGTCCCCCCGCAGCCCAGGCTGCGCCCCGGAGTCATGGAGGTGACCGCCATTGACGTGGGCCAAGGCGACTCCACCCTGGTGGTCTCGCCCGAAGGCAAAACTCTGCTGATTGATGCCGGCGGCCCCTTCGGCCCCTGGCGCTCCGGGTTCGATTATGGCGAGGACGTCGTTTCGCCTTACCTGTGGCGGCGCGGCCTCAGCCGCCTGGATGCCGTAGCCATAAGCCACGCGCACAGCGACCACATTGGCGGCTTGCCCAGCGTGCTGGCGAATTTCCGCCCGAGCGAGTTGTGGCTGGGTCCCAACCCGCGCACGCGGGCGCTGGAAGGCTTATTGGAAGTGGCGCGGCAGCAAAACACTACCGTGGTAAAGCGCGGCGGAGCAGACGAATTCCAGTTTGGCGGCGTGCAGGTTCGCGTGCTCTCGCCGCCTCGCGACTGGCAGCCTGCCGCCGAGCCCCGTAACAACGACTCGCTGGTGTTGCGGCTTGCCTACGGGGACACTGCCTTGCTTCTGGCCGGGGATGCGGAAAGAAAGATGGAGCCTGCCATCGCGGCGCAGCAGCCGCGGGCCGCCCTGCTCAAGGTAGCGCACAACGGCAGCGCTTCCTCCACTTCGCAGCCGCTGCTGGAGGCAGTACGCCCGCAATATGCGGTAATTTCCGTGGGAGCGCGCAATCCGTTTGTGCACCCGCGCGGCGAGGTGCTGCAGCGCCTGCGGGCCGCCAGGGTGGCGACTTACCGCACCGACCTGCACGGCGCCGCCACCTTCTACCTGGATGGGGAAAAGGTTACTCCGGCGCCGCTTCCTCACTGACTTCCTCGCCTTCCGAAGCAGTTCCCTCCTGCCGGAACGCCTCAATCACCTGTTTGGCCTCTTCCGCCTGCTCCTCCCGCACCATAATTGCGACTCCGCCCACGGGAAACAGGTCCTGCTCCAGATCGTTGGGGCGGGTGAGGCTCTCGATGCCGTTGGACTCCAGCAGGCCGCGCACAACCAGCGCCTCGCTCTCCTGCTCCGCGTCAAACACCTTCACAAGTCGTTCCTTCGGATTCGGATTCGGTTGCTCCGGCATGGCTCCTCCCTGTGTTTCGACAGCAACACCGCAGATGTTATGATTCGATCATACCCCCGAAGGCAGTACGGGAGCTGTAGTCCGTCTCGGATCTGGCAGCTCACCTGGAATTCTACGAGGCGAACTTATGCACCGCCGTTTTTCTTATCTTCTTCTCTGTCTCCTGCTGGGAACTCTCCTGGTTGCGAACGCCTGCTCCAGCGGTTCCCAACCTGGACCGCTGGCCCGCGCCTATGCCTCCCTGCGCAACCGCTTTTCCAGCGGGCAAAGTGAGCTGCAAAAAGCTTTTGATGCCAAAAAGGGCGCGCACAGCTGGCGTACCGTAACCCTGCTGCGGGCGCATCCCGGGCGCGCCATGGAAACCACGATTGAGGTTTCCTGCCCTGACCGCGAGCACATCGTGACCAGCCTGGGCG
>JBLMXE010000127.1:0-6384 GCA_050257615.1 Chlamydiota bacterium
TTTGTACCAGGTGGAGACCTGCACACCGGGAGCGCAGCAATACTGCGTCCGCAAGTTACAGGCAGGCGAAGTCAACGGCCAGCGGCCTGTTGAACGGTAGATGAAATTTTGATTTCCACGCGGTATGCGGTAATCTGCTGCTCCCTTCCGGCGGACAATCAGTGGGCAGCTATCTGCTGGCAAGCACGGAATCCGGAGCCCAAGGCCTGTCCGGAAAAATGCGAACTTGTGAGGAGCCATATGCGACGGGTGCTTTTTTTTGCTTTCATGCTCATTCTTGTTGTGGCCGCGCCCCTGGGCGCTGATGAACCGCTGCTGCAGGGATTCACCAAAAGCTCGTCAGCCGGCGAGCGGCAATGGGAGCAGAAGTTTCGCGCCCTCCCCAGCCCGCAGCTGATGCGCGACTACATGCAGAAGCTGAGCGCGCGGCCTCACCACGTGGGCTCGCCCTACGACAAGGCGAACGCGGATTGGCTCCTCTCCAAGTTCAAGGAATTCGGCTGGGACGCTCACATCGAGACCTTCGAGGTCCTGTTTCCCACGCCCAAGGAGCGGCTGGTGGAGATGGTCGAGCCCACCAGGTTCACGGCCAAGCTGCAGGAGCCGCCGGTGGCCGTGGATCCCACCTCCGGCCAGACCAGCGAGCAGCTGCCCACCTACAACGCCTACTCCATTGATGGCGATGTGACCGCGCCGCTGGTGTTTGTGAACTACGGCTTGCCGGAGGATTACGACCAGCTACAGCGTCTGGGGGTTTCGGTGAAGGGCGCCATTGTGATCGCCAAGTACGGGCACTCCTGGCGCGGCATCAAGCCTAAAGTCGCGGGCGAGCATGGCGCCATCGGCTGCATCATTTATTCCGATCCCCAGGACGATGGCTATTTTCAGGACACCACCTTCCCGGAAGGGCCAGCCCGGCCGGCGGAGGGAGTGCAGCGCGGCAGCGTGATGGACTTTGCCGCGTCTAATCCCGGCGACCCGCTAACGCCCGGCATCGGGGCCACGCCCGATGCCAAGCGGCTCACGGTGAAGGAGGCGCCCAGCATCACCAAGATTCCCGTGCTGCCCCTCTCCTATGGCGATGCTCAGCCGCTGCTGGGCGCGCTGCAGGGGCCGGTGGCGCCGGAAGCTTGGCGGGGCTCGCTGCCCATCACCTACCACGTTGGCCCTGGGCCGGCCAAGGTACACCTGGTGGTGAAGTCGAATTGGGACCTTAAGCCGGTGAACGACGTCATCGCCAAGATCCCCGGCTCCTCGCAGCCCGATCAGTGGATTGTGCGCGGCAATCACCACGATGCCTGGGTAAACGGCGCCGACGATCCCATCTCCGCCCAAGTGGCGTTGCTGGAAGAGGCGCGCGCCCTGGGGCAGTTGCGCAAGCAAGGCTGGAAGCCGAAGCGCACCATCATCTACGCCGCCTGGGACGGAGAAGAACCCATGCTGCTGGGCTCAACCGAGTGGGCGGAGGAGCACGCCGATGAACTGCGGCAGCACGCTGTCGCCTACATCAACACCGACGGCAATGGGCGCGGGTATCTGATGCTGCAGGGCTCGCACACTCTGGAGCACTTCATGAACGGCGTGGCGCGCGACATCCAGGATCCGGAGAGCGGCGTCTCGGTCTGGCAGCGCGACCAAATGCACCTCATAGCTGAGGCCAAGAACGATAAGGACCGTAAGAAGATTCGCGACCGCGCCGACCTGCGCATGGGAGCGCTCGGTTCGGGCACTGACTTCACCGCGTTTGTTGACCACCTGGGAGTGGCCAGCCTGAACCTGGGCTATGGCGACGAGGACCAGGACGCCGGCATCTACCATTCCATCTACGACGACTTCTACTGGTACACACACTTCTCAGACACCAATTTTGTCTACGGGCGGGCGCTGGCGCAGACCGTGGGCACGGCGGTGATGCGCCTGGCCGACGCCGACCTGCTGCCTTTTGACTTCACCGATTTTGCCGACACCATGCAGCGCTACAGCCGGCAACTGAAGGAACTGGCGGAGCAGAAGCGCAATGAGGCCATCGAACGCAACCGGGAACTGGATGAAGGC
This sequence comes from Chlamydiota bacterium, assembly GCA_050257615.1. GTDB lineage: Bacteria > Acidobacteriota > Terriglobia > Terriglobales > Acidobacteriaceae > JAICWP01. The sequence goes on from JBLMXE010000127.1 coordinate 2,056, forward strand.
TTGTTCCAGGCGATCAATGATCCGCGCCGGCCTACGGTGGCGCCGCCCCGCGAAGAAGTGCCGCCCTACCTGAATTTTGCTCCTCTGGAGAACGCCGTGGCCAAACTCAAGCAGAGCGCCCAGCGCTACCAGGAGGCATTGCAGAAGACGTGGGCTTCATCGCAGGGCGTGCCTGCGGCGACCCTGACCAACGTCAATCAGAAGCTGATGGAGAGCGAGCGGCGGCTGACCGACGACGCCGGGCTGCCGCGGCGTCCCTGGTACAAGCACATGATTTACGCGCCCGGCGTGTACACCGGCTACGGGGTCAAGACCATGCCAGGAGTACGCGAGGCCATCGAGCAGAAGCGCTGGCCGGAAGCTGACGCGGAGATCGTGCGTGTTGCCAAAGTGCTGGAGAATGAAAGCGGACTGATAGATGCCGCGGCCGCCGAACTGACCTCCGCCAAGTAGCAGATCGCTCGGGCAGCGTCAGACGGCGGAAACCTGCAATGTGTTGACGGCCCATGCAGCAAAGATATAGCTTGCTGTTTCCCTGTAACGCGCGGAGGTGAAACGGTGAAGCACGGCAATCACATGGGTGGCGAGGGCATTGAACGCAAACTGCACGATCCGGTAGCGGACCGGCTCACGCCGCTGGAGCCGCTCGACTTGGCGCGCGCGGGCTCGGTTGACGCCCTGGTGAGCGCGATGGGGCGTACTGCATTCACCGGCCGCCAGGTGGGCGAGGCTGCGGACGTGCTGGAAGCCATGGCCCGCGACAAGGACTGCTTTGTGGTCATGACGCTGGCCGGCGCCATGACCGTGGCCAAGCAGGGCCTGATCATCACCGAACTGATTGACCGGGGCATCGTCAACGCCATCGTTTCCACCGGTGCGCTCATGGCGCATGGCCTGGTGGAGGCCACGGGGCGCGCCCACTTCCAGGTCAACCCCGACTTCAAGGACGAGGAACTCTACGAGGCCGGCTACAACCGCGTCTATGACACCATCGAGCCGGAGCAGAACCTGGACGACGTGGAGCGCGTGGTTTTCGAGGTGCTCCAGTCCTGGAACCCAGAGGAGATTGTCTGCTCCTGGAAGCTGAACCGGGCCATCGGCAGGCACCTGCACGAAAACGTAGAGGAGCGCGGGATTCTGAAATCCGCCTACGAAAAGGGCGTGCCCGTGTTCGTGCCCGCCTTCACCGACTCCGAGCTGGGCCTGGATTTTGCTCTCAACAACCGTATGCGCGTCCGTGAGAAGAAGCCCAAGCTGCGCTACGATCCTTTCGAGGACCTCGAGCACTTTGCCGCCACCATGCTGCAGCAGAAGCGCCTGGGCATCTTCACCATCGGCGGCGGCGTGCCCCGCAACTGGGCGCAGCAGTTTGGGCCCTTTATTGAGCTGCGGCGGCGGCGGGGCGGGGAAGACGTTCCCCTGAAGCGCTACCACTATGGCCTGCGTATCTGCCCGGAGCCGGTTTACTGGGGCGGGCTTTCCGGCAGCCCTTACACCGAGGCAGTTTCCTGGGGTAAGTTCGTGCCCCCCGCCGGGGGCGGCAAGTTCGGCGAGGTCTTCGTGGACGCCACTGTAGGCCTGCCGCTGATTGTCGGGGCGGTGCTGGAGCGCCTGGACAAGGCTGGGGCAAAGAGCCAGCCCGAGAAGGCCGCAGCCAGCGGCAATGCCGGCCGCGCGCGCAAAGCGCTCAGTCGAAAATGAAGATGGCTGCAGCGATCACCGTGGTCCACAGGCCGCGCTTGTCGCCCACTGCCGACTGCGTAACATTGGCGGTGCGCACGATCTTATTGGAGATGCGGTAGATTTCCTTCTTCTCATCCCAGGAGCGGTCGGGATCGAATTCCACGTCCAGCGTGGTGGCCAGCATCTCTGCCGCCAGTTCCTCGGCATAATCACCGGCCGCGTCGTCGGTTTCGCCAAAGGAGTGGTGCTCGCTCAGGTAGCCGTATGTGTTACGGTCAGCGGGGATGGCCACGCCAATGCTGGAGGCCAGCAGGCGGTGCGGCTCGCGAGTGGAGTTCTCCGCCACCACCGCAAACACTACTTCGCCGTGATGGAGGAATTTCGCGCCTTCCTTGCGGGAGAGCAGCTTGCACTGAGGCGGAAAAATGGAGGAGACGCGAACCAGGTTCTGGGAGGCGATGCCGGCGTCGCGCAGCGCCAGCTCAAAAGAAGTCAGACGTTCCCGGTGTTTCCCTACGCCTTTGGTAAAGAAAACCTTCTTGGGAACCATGTTTGTGGCCAATTCCGCAATCCTCCGCCAGTAGATGAATGGAATTTTCCACAATCTAACACAGCGCCAATTGGCGTGCGTGAATTTTCAGAGAAAAATAAGGGCGGGAGCCTGCTAACTCCCGCCCTGGCGAACTCTGCTCGCTGTTTAGCTGCCTTTGACCGAGGCCACCTGGATGGTGGTGCCCTCCGCCGTGCCGGTTACCGTGGCTTTCTGGCCCGCCAGCTTGTCTACATCGGCCTCGTGCCCCTTCAGCGTGTAAACCTTGTCTCCCACCAGCAGAGCGTAGCTGGAGCCCTGCTTCACGCAGGCGCGGGTACAATCGGCGGCGTTGGCCATCATGTGCTTGGCGCCGCACATCGAGTCGGTTACCACTCCCGTCCAGCTTTGCCCCTTAGCCTTGGGCGGCTGAGCCGCGGCCAGGCCGGCCAGCAGCACTCCCGTGACAATGAAGCCCATAACTTTATGCAGTCTCATGCCTTCTCTCCCGTATTTTTTAAGGATCGAGTTGCGGTCCAGCCTTTGCCGGCCGGTCCCGACATAATAGATCAATTGAGCGGGGAATGGTTTCACGGCTTGCGGACGCGACTAAGCAAAAGCCGATAGCCGAAGACCGAGAGCCGACGGCTCCGCACCTACCTACGCCCTTTCAATCTTTACATTATTCAGCTTGATGTCCTTCACCGGCCGGTCTTGGGCGTTGCGCTTGGCACTTGTGATCTTGTTCACCACATCCTGGCCCTCCACCACCTCGCCAAAAATGGTGTGCTTGCCGGTGAGCCAGGTGGTGGGCGCAACGGTGATGAAGAACTGTGAGCCGTTGGTGTTGGGGCCGGCATTGGCCATGGCCAGCTTGCCGGAGCGGTCGAACTTGTGCGGCGAGCCCTTGGTTTCGTCTTCGAACTTGTAGCCGGGGCCGCCCATGCCAGTGCCGCTGGGATCGCCGCCCTGGATCATGAAGTCGGGAATCACGCGGTGGAAGATGGTGCCGCTGTAAAGCGGCCCAGGGCCCTTCTTGCCGCTGACTGAATCCTTCCAGTCGCGCTTGCCCTCGGCCAGGTCAATGAAGTTCTGCACCGTTTTTGGTGCATCCTTCTCGAACAGCCGGCAGGTGATGTTGCCTTCGCTGGTTTCAAAAATGGCGTATGTTCCGGGTTGACGAGTCATGCAGGTAGTTTAAACCAGCGCGCGGGGTCAGGTGGGCAAGCGGTCATTATTGAGGGGGGATTTATCGCCAACATCGTAACTTACCTTACCAGGCCCTTGACTACCATGACGATGGAGACCGCGATTATTACCAAAGCGAAAACGAAGACCGTAGCCTTGAATTCTCGAATTTCGCGGGGTTTTCCATGATGCCGCAGGCGGTCCCAATAGCTTGGTCCCCGATAATGAGACCAAAGCACGAGGCACGCGATAACTCCCCATGCCGCCCCGAGAAGTACACGGCTATGCCAAAATGCCAGCCAAAATAGCAGGCCACTGACTCCACAACCTGCGGCAAGCGCATAGAGAAATCTATGATCATCATCCATGCTGAGAAATTCTCATTCTCGCCACTGCATATGACTGTGTCACGGTTCCCTACAGATCTGGATAACATTACCCTCGATGTCGCGGATTTCGAAGAACTGGGTGTCGCCACCATCCTGAATCGGCCCGGCGAACACGCCATGGCTCTCGAGTTGCTCGTGCCCTTTCTTTAGCTTCCGACAAAAGATGACCGACGCGAGTGGTGAGGGCCGATCGTAACCAGCTTGTTCAATCTCCGCCTTACTGCTCAGGAGGATTGTGGGCGCATCGTGACCCGGAAGCTGTAAGGCTACGTCGGAAGCGAGCGAACAATCCCAATCCGCCGGCACTTTCGCGACCCTGCAGTCAAATGTCTCGATCCACCAACGCTTGGCGGCCTCAACGTCTGAATAGGCCAGGGTGACTGAATCTGTATAAAACAGCGGCATGGCTCACAATACGACCGACCATTTACGTACAGGTAATTGCGGTTAACGGTCTTTCTCACGGGCTACAGAATTGCGTGCCCACATCTGCCATAAATTCCTCCGCAGGACACTCGTTGTCTCCGTTTGCTCAACTCT
>JBLMXE010000128.1:0-5870 GCA_050257615.1 Chlamydiota bacterium
GCGCACCTGCTGTGCCGAATAGTCGCCCAGCACGCTCACCAGCTTGCCAATCAGTTCGTCCCAGGCGGCGGGCGAGCGGTACATCAGCTTCTTGGTTTCCACGTAGTTGCGCGACCCGCCCGCCTCAATCATGTAGCTGGCCAGGGTAAAGGGAGCGCCGCAGAAGCCGATCACCGGCAGCTTCTCCCCAAAGTGGCGGACCACCAGCCGTACCGCTTCCGAAACGTAAGCCAGTTCGCCGGCGCCGTCCGTGCGCAGTCCCGCAATATTTTCGGCGGTGCGCAGCGGCGCTTCGATCACCGGACCTTCGCCGGTGGCAAAATGAAACTTCAGCCCCATGACTTCAAACGGCAGCAGCAGGTCGGCGAAGATAATGGCTGCGTCCACGCCCAGAGCTTCCGCCGCCGTGATGGTTACCTCCGCGGCCAGTTCCGGTTTTTTGCAGATTTCCAGCAGAGAATGGTGCTTACGCACGGCGCGGTATTCCGCCATGTAGCGCCCCGCCTGGCGCATGAACCACACTGGCGTATGCGGCGTGGCTTGCGCCTTACAGGCCCGGACAAAGGCGGAATTGGGCGCGGACATGACTCTTCAATTTAGCATGTCTGGCCCAAGTTCCAGCTCGGCTTGCGTGCGCCCGGGAGGCAACACAGAGAACCGCTATGCTCGCGCCGGCGGCGTCCTGCTGAGCAGCCTATACTCCAGAAACCGGGCCGCCAGCGCCGGAGGCATCTCCGCCTCTTGCGGCTGCACAATGCGCACCACTTCGCCCCGGCAGAGCACCTCCGCTCCTCCAATGCCCTCGATCTCGATGGGTAACACCAGCTGAATTTCCAGTTCCGAGCGTGGCTGCAGCGACTGCTCAGCCTGAAACAGCACCCCGGAGCGGCTTACATTTTCGGTTGTGCCCTGGCGCCAGCGCAGCTCTCCCGGCAGGCGGTAGCGCAGGGGCAGGCGCACCGGCAGCCGCGGCGCGCGGTCCACAGCCCACAGCTGCAGTTGGCCCTTCTCGGTCTCGAACTCCCGCGGCTGCCGCTCCCTGCTCTCCAGCACGGCGCGCACTTTCTCCGTCAGCACCTGTTCGGTGAAAGGCTTCTGCAGGAATGCCAAGCCCGGCTCCAATTCGCCGTTCTGGTGGATGGCGCGCTCCGTGTAGCCTGACATGTAAACCACCGGCGTGCCCGGGCGAAGGCGCAGCAAGCGCCGCGCCAGCTCACGCCCATTCATGTCGGGCATGACGATGTCGGTGAGCAGCAGGTGAATCCTGCCCGTGTATTGCGCCACGATGTCGAGCGCGGCCCGCCCACCCTCGGCCTCCAGCACGGTGTAGTCGTGACGTTCCAGAAAACGCCTTACCAGTTCGCGCAGCGTGGGTTCGTCTTCCACCAGCAGGATGGTTTCCTTGCCGCCGGCGGCTTGCTTGCCAGGAACTATCGTGACTGCCGCCAGATCCGGCTCGCTCACTCGCGGAAAGTAAATTTTGAAAGTCGTGCCCTGTCCCGGCTCGCTGTACACCCAGATATAGCCCCCGCTTTGTTTCACGATGCCATACACCGTGGAGAGTCCCAGGCCCGTGCCTTGCGGGCCCTTGGTGGTAAAGAAAGGCTCGAAGATGTGGGATTGCGTCTCGGCATCCATGCCGCTGCCGGTGTCGGTGATGGCGAGCATCACGTAGTCCCCAGCCGGCATGGAGGTGCGCTTCTGCGTGTAGCTCTCCTCCAGGGTGACGTTCGCGGTTTCCAGGATGATTTTTCCGCCCTGGGGCATGGCATCGCGCGCGTTCACCGCCAGGTTCAGGATCACCTGCGCCAGTTGCCCCGGGTCGGCCTTGACGCGGCCCAGGTCGGTTCCGGCGACATTCACCACCTCGATATCTTCGCCGATCAGTCGGGGCAGCATCTTCAGGTTGTCCAGCACCAGGACATTCAGGTCGAGCACCTTGGGTGAGAGCACCTGCTTGCGGCTGAAGGCCAGCAGTTGCCGGGTCAGGGAGGCGGCACGGTCGGCGGCCTTCCCGATCTCCGTGGCCGCCTTGCGCAGCGGCGATTCCGCCTTAACCTCGTCGAGCAGCATCTGCGTATAGCCGGAAATCACCATCAGCAGGTTGTTGAAATCGTGCGCAATGCCGCCCGCCAGCCGCCCGATGGCTTCCATCTTTTGCGCCTGCCGGAACTGCTGCTCCAGCAGCCGACGCTCGGTGATGTCTTCTGCCACCAGTTCATAGGAGCTCACAGCGTCTTCCGCCACCGGCCGTCCCGAAAGCCGCACTACGATCGGTTTGCCCTCCCGATGTTTCCATTCCGCTTCCAGGTCATGAAAATGACTTTCTGATCCGAAGTTTTGCTCGAGCTCGCTCGAACGCTGACGGTCGGTGTAAAGATCGGTCAGCAGATTGCGCGCCAGTAGTTCTGAAGGCGAAACGTAACCCAGCATCGTCAGCAGCGCCGGGTTCACCTGCAGAATGGTTCCGTCGCGGGCGCAACGGCAGATGCCCACCGGGGCGTTGTGTACCAGGGACCGAAAATCGAACTCCGACTTCATTAATGCCTCCTGCAGCGAACGAAGCGCCGCATTGAACCAGCAAACCAGCAGAGCCAGCAGCAGGAATAGGACCAACTCGATCAGCCGCCCGCGCTGCGCGACCGGCGCCTGGTTGCCGGGATAGAAGAAAAACACGCCCGCCAGCAGCGAGAGTGCGGTGGCGAACAGGCCCAGCTTCCAGCCTCCGTACCAGGCGCTCACCATCACTGCCAGCGTGAACACCACCAGGCGGGTTTCCACCAAATTGGAGAGCAGGAGGGTTAGAGCCAGGGCCAGCCCGGTTATCGCTATCGCCAGGGCGATGCGCGCCGCCGCGGGTCGTTGCGGCGGAACGCGAAGAGTGCGCTGGATGGGGATGTCCACACGCATGTGACACCAGACGCAATGCTAGATCAGATGAAAATTTCAGCACACTTACTGAGGTGCAACGGGAAGTGGCCATGTGGACAACGCATGATTGGACCCAAGGCGTGAAACTTTTTTGGCAACCTTTTCATGGCAGTAAGACTCACGTTTGATTCGAATTGCCGCTGCTTCATCGGCGTTGCTTTACTATCTTGGTTCCCCGGAACAGTAGTCCCGCGTGACGGCCGGCTGACACCGGCTGTCAGGAAACTTCTCATTAAGCTGAACGGTTCAGAACTCAATGGTGATGAAGTGCGCCGTGTTGGGTCCGATATTCCTGAACTGGCGCCGCCCATGATTCAGCCACTTTACCTCGCCGGGCCGCAATGCGAAGCGGGCATCAGCCCCGGTCGCTTGCTCGTCCTGCAATTGCACGCTGCTCACCGCTACCAGCAGGCTGTCGTCCCGGTAACTGGCGCCGGCAAACTTCTCGCCGGGTTCCAGCGCCACTCCCGCCAGTGTTGAGCCACCGATAGAAAGCGCCCACAGCGGCGGCAAATGCCGCGAAGAGCAGCCGCATATCGCCCGCTCCACTTCGCCGGAACAGCCGCACTCCCCCGGCTCCACTCCGTGGGACTTCAATGCCACGACGATGAACCGCGACTCCACCCCGCTGTTGTTGGCCAGTTCCTTTACCCGAAAGCTGCGGAGCACGCGCACCTCACCGCGGTTCAGCTGGACGTCCTTCCCCTCGCCTTCCGCTGGCGCCAGAGTGAGCGTGGAATCTTCCAGCGCGATCACCACCACGTCATAAATGTTCTGCCGCAGGCGAACGTGGGAAGCAGGCGGCAAGTCCAGGGCGGAAACCTCGACGATGTGATTCGCCAACAGGAGGTTGAAAGTGCCCAGCGCCGGTTCGCGCGGGGTAGCGAACAGCAGAAACATCATGCACACCGGTAACATTCGCCTGCGGACCGGGTGCGCGCCGATGTGTGTGCTGGCCATGTCCAGGATCTGCGGGCATTCATTCATCTTCGGCCCACCTGCCCCTCCCTGCGAATGGTAGGACGATGCTGTTCCCGCCAGGGTAGCGGAAACCTTGCCTCCCGCTTATTTGCTGGGAGCATTCGCCGGCTGCGGCGGTGTGTTGCTGAAGGTGATCGTCAACTGCATTCCCTCCAGCTGCCCGGAGCCATTGACCTTCACATCCTCCGCCTGGAGCCGCACATAAGAACCCTGCAGCTGGACGACACGCGGGGCGTCAATGGGAGCAAAGAGGTTCTTTCCGGGATAGAACCACCACAGGTAATCCGGGCGCTCGTACTCTTCCTGCTCCAGGCTGTTGGAAGGCAACAGCAGGTTCTGGTTCGAGTCCACTGTGGTGAGATACACGTGCCAGGCCACAATACCATCCCCCGGGCCGATAAACGCCACCGGCTCCACCAGCAGCCGATAAAGTGGTCGCCCGCCGGCATCGTTAATCACCTTGCGATACGTGCGATCCGCTGTGCTCAACGCGACATGCAGAGTTTGTGGTTCAGCATGCGCCGTTCCCGTTTTCCAGCTCTTGATGGTGTAGGACGGAGCAGCTTGAGCTCGTGCCAGCAAACTTGAAAGAGCGATGAGCGAGACTGCAAAGATGGTTTTCACGTGCTTAAGAATGCCCGCTCCGGGGCGCGGAGGCAAGCCCAGGCGCAACCACCGGCCGGATGGCGACCCTTAGGGCAGCCCCATGAACACGGCGAATGGCCCCTTACGCCAGAGCACCTCCGGCTTCAGGCCGCTTCCGCGGAGCAGCTCCAATTCCACTTCCAGGGGCACATAGGTGTCCTCCCGTGCCCAGGAGGCCAGCAAGGCCGCCGCTTCCTTCTTCGTGTAGCAACGGAGCAGGTGCGATTTCCACGCCAGGCGCTGCTCTCGGGCCACCCTGGGATTCGCGGCCGGTTGGCAGTCCACGCTGACGAGGACTCCACGCGGCCGCAGCGCTGTCCGAATGCGACGGTACAAACCCGCCTTACTGCTGCGGGTTGTAATGTGGTGCAGCGCCAGCGAGGCTACTACCGCGTCGCAGGCCGGCAGCGGAGTTCGAGTGAAGCTGCCGCACAGCAGGCGGGCGCGCTTGCCCAGTCGCCGTTTCGCGAGCTGCAGGATTTCGCCGTCGGCATCAATGCCTACCAGCCGCGCTCGTGGCGCCCTGCGCAGGCAGCGCTCCGCCAGCGCCCCCGTCCCGGTGCCCAGGTCCACGATACTGCCCGCCCGGCGAGGAATGGCATCTGCTGCCACTTGCAGCATCTCCTCGTAGTCCGGGATAAAGGTGCGGATGCGCGCGTCATACTCCGACAGCTTGATACCCAGGTGGCTCGCTACCCCCATGCTGGTTCCGTTCCTTTCAACTGATTGCTTACCTCGCCTGTCCCGTATCGTAACCCTCAATCTCCGCTACTTCCCGCCCGATTCCTCTCCCAGCCCCGCCGGGGTCTCCACCGGCCGCTGCTCATGCTGCCCGAAAAAGCGGAAATACAGAAAAATGTTGGCCACCATGATGGCGGCGTAGAGCTCAAAGGGCATGGCGAAGTCGGTTTCTTCAAACAGGTAGCCGGTCAGCGCCACCGCTCCCGAAGAAGCGCCCAGTCGCATCACCTGGTTGAAGCCCAGGGCGCGCCCCGTTTCCTCCGCGTGCACCATGTCGGTAAGCGCTCGCTGCTGCGTGGGCAGGGCGGCCACCCGCAGCGCCGGGATCAGCATGTAAATCGCGAGCGCGAGGGGCAGGTTGTGCCACAGCGGCAGCACCGCGATCATCACTGCGCCCACGCCGCGCGTCCAGGCGATGGAGCGCACGAAGCCCAGCCACTGCTCCAGTTTGGGCGCGGTCAGCAGCGCCAGCGCTCCCACCCCTCCCGAGGCGAAACTGTACACGGCCATGCGGTCCTTGGGCAGGTGGTACACCAGCACGAAGAAGGGAATCAGGAAGGGCATGATCAGCC
>JBLMXE010000129.1:0-11929 GCA_050257615.1 Chlamydiota bacterium
TGATGAACATGTAGGAAGTCTTCTCTACCATCACCACAAAATCGGTGATAGCGGGCGAGTACACCGCGCCCCCGGCGCACGGCCCCATGATGGCAGAAATTTGCGGCACCACCCCGCTGTAGAGCGTGTTGCGCAGGAAAATGTCGGCGTAGCCGGCCAGCGACATCACCCCTTCCTGGATGCGCGCCCCGCCCGAATCGTTCAGCCCGATCACCGGCGCCCCCACCCGCGCCGCCAGGTCCATGATCTTCACAATTTTGCCGGCGTTGGCTTCGGAGAGCGAGCCCCCAAACACGGTGAAGTCTTGGGCGAACACGAACACCAGCCGCCCCTCGATGCGCCCGCAGCCGGTGATAAAACCGTCGCCGTAGTACTTCTGCTCCTGCATGCCGAAATCGGCGCAACGGTGGGTGACCAGTTTGTCGGTTTCCTCGAAGCTGCCCTCGTCGAGCAGGAACTCGATGCGCTCCCGCGCCGACATCTTGCCTTCCTTATGCTGTTTTTCCCGGCGCGCCTTGCCCCCGCCCTCTTCCGCCAGGGCGTCGCGCTTCTTCAGTTCCGCCAGCTTCTCTTCCAGCTTCATAGCGGGGATTATAAAGAAGCTGTCAGCCCTCAGCACTCAGCATTCAGCCAAGAAGCAGCTTTTTGGGGCTTGCCTCAGAACGTGGCTGGCTAAGTGCTGATGGCTGAGTGCTGAATGCTTTGGGCACGAACCGTGGCTGGCTAAGTGCTATTTGCCAACTGCTCAAATCAGTCCGCGTCCGCTCCCATGGGCTCGTACTTATACTTCTTGCCGTCCCAATAAACCACAGAGCTGACCCGGTCCGGCTCCCTGGCCGCCACGGCGCCGATCGGCCTCTTGTGCAACAAGACGTGGGAAAGGGAAATTTCCGTGTAGGGCAGGTTGACCACCACAAACTTCGCTTTGGGATGAGCAGCCTTCCAGCCCCCGTCTGCCGCCCCGTGCACGATGAGGATCACTTGCCCCTGCAGCCGCGGATCATCGGCTCCGAACTCCATCATCACTTTCGGGTTTCCATATCCGAAAAACGCATGGTAGGGATCAATGACCTTGTAGCTGTACTCCACCGCGTTGAGCAACGGGTTGACCGCCTTGGCTGCCACCGCCAGGTCCTCCACCCCGTCGCCGTCAAAGTCGGCAACCAAGGGCGCAAACCCAGTCAGAACCTTGTACCCCGACCCAAACTGGTCATGGACGAGCTTCTCCAGCGTGGCCACATCCGGACCGGCAGCCGTTGACGTCGTATTGGCGGGAGGTTTTTGCGCGCAAAGCAAGGGACAAACTACAAGAACTACCAAGGCTAACCCACGGCGGATGTGCATACCCCCACTCTACATCCGTTATCGTCCGCAGCACTGGTTACCAGAGTGCTTCGCCTGATGCCTGTCCGCCACCTTTTGGGGACAGCCGCCCTTTGGGTTTGTAGGGACAGCGCCCCTTTTGCTTGCGTGGGGACAGCCGTCCTCGGCTGTCCGGGCGAGCGCAGCTCGCCTAGGCTTTTTGCTTCCCTGACACGAACTCATTTGCCCCAATCAAATACCTTAGCGGCCTCTCCGCCGCCTTGGTAATACCCACTCGTGCCGTCCTCACCACCCGCCGCGTACGATACCCATCATCGGCCAGGAATAGGTCGGAGTTCGTATCGGTCAGGTCCTTGCCATTGTCTCGGAGCCGGGTGATGCCAAACGCTTCTGCCAGCCGCCCCGGGCCGCTGGTCAGCAATCGCAGCACTTGCCTGCTGGTCCCGGCTCCGTTCAGCCTGCGCGCCCGCTCCATCTCCGCAATTCCCGCCAGCGGCTCCAAGGCCCGAAACAGCACTGACCCCGCTTTACCCTCGGGCATGCAGGAGACGTTCAGGCAATAATGGTTGCCATAGATGAAGTACACATACGCGTGCCCCGGAGGCCCAAACAACACCCGGTTGCGTGCCGTGGGGCCGATGTAGGCGTGGGCGGCCGGATCACCCGTCCCCATGTAGGCCTCTATTTCCACCACCCGCCCCACCAGCAGCCCGCTGCCCTCCCGCCGCACCAGGACTTTGCCCAGCAGTTCGCGGCACACGCGTCGCGGATCGCGGTTGAAAAACTCGCGGAGCAGCGCTTTCAGACGCGCGGCATCAAAGGCTGTTGTTTCTAGCTCCACCGAAGTTACTTTCTCGCGAAGCAATTGCTGGTGGCAAGCCCGGAAACAGGTTTCAAGGTTTCACAAGTTTCAAGGTTTCTTCCCAGGGAAGTTGCGCTTGGACGAAACCTTGGAAACTTTGAAACCTTGAAACCTTCGCAGAGATATCCGTGCAGCCCCTCTCCGGGGGAATCCGAATGTGTAATTGACAGCTGATCTGTCTCACACCACCATAACCCCAGAAGTGCTGCTCCCATCCGGAGCAGTCGGGGCCCTTTCGTTTGCAAGGGAAATTGTTCACGGAGGGATTACTCGATGCCGATGAAGAAGAAGGCAAAGAAAAAGAAGAAACACTAATGCATGGGCCCTGAAGTTCTGGTCTCCGCCCCTGCGGAGACCTTTTTGTTTCCGGCCGGATGGTTGTTGGTCCTCAGTCCTTGGCCACCGCTGTGCCAATGGCCAGCGACTAACGACCAACGGCTAACGACTGGGGACTGAGTACCGTTTATTTCCAAAATCCCAAATCCTGACGAAAATTGTTGTTCTCCACCTCGTATCGTGCTAGAAACACGCCAGCGCCCAATTCGTGTACGCCATACTTTTTCCTGGGGAAGAAGGATGAGCCTGACTAAAAAGAAAGCCGAGAAATCCAAGTCCATCGAACCCATCATCCCTGACAAGCTTTATTTCCGCATTGGTGAGGTGGCCGAGTTGTGCCAGCTGCCCACCTACGTGCTGCGCTTCTGGGAAACGGAGTTCCCCCAGCTCCGCCCCACCAAGAGCAGCACCGGCCAGCGCATGTATCGCCGCCGCGATGTGGATAATGTCTTGCATATCCGCAAGTTGCTCTACGAGCAGGGCTTCACCATCGCCGGCGCTCGCCAGCACTTGCGCGACCAGGCTCGTGCCGCCAGCGCCAGCCAGTCCGCCTTACCCTTTCCCACTCGCCATACCACCGAACTCAAGCGGGTGCGCCAGGGCTTGCGCGAGGTGCTGGGCATCCTCGCCGCGCGCCCGCAACCGCCATCCTAGTTCGATGGCGTGTTGGTGAGGGGCTCTGAGCATCAGAGGTTAGGGCTTGAGCGCCGTGAGATGCGGCGATTCGCGCAGCGACCGCTGAATCTTGCGCTCTGATGGTAAGCTCTTACCGCCATGCAAGGCCCCGTCCTGTCCACGAAGTCTCTTTGCGCCTGCCTGCTCGCCTTTGTTTGCACCGCCCCGCTTTTTGCCCAGCACCATGACATGCAGGGCATGGACATGCCCAAGAGCAACACCGCCAAACTCCAGGTCAAGGACGACCCCGCCGCCCAGGTGCTCATGGTCAAGCTCGGTCCGTTAGACCTGCCCGCCCACACCGATCACATGCTCACCGCCCAGCCCGCTGCCCAGTTCCTTACCATCCCCTTTGACGGCTGGATCATCGCCTACCATCCCCGTCTGGCTGACGGCAGCGGCAACCCTATTCCCGGGCGCCTCCTCCATCACGTCGCCTTTTACAACACCGCCCGCCCCGATTTCCTCTGCCCCAACAAGCAGGAGCACATCTTCGGCGCCGGCGGCGAGATGAATGACTGGCCGGCCACTCCCGGTTTCGGCTATCGCGTCCGCCCCGGTGATCGCATTCGCATCACCAGCATGTTTCATAACCCGACCGCTGTCGGTTATCCCACCGCCTACCTCGAAGTGCGCATGGAGTACCGCCAGGCGGGAAGCGCGGGCGTCTCGCTCAAAAGCGTTTACCCCACGTGGCTCGACGTGAAAAGCTGCGGCGACTCCAGCTACGACCTCAAGCCCGGCCGCAATATCACCACTGGCGATGTGACTATCAATTACCCGGGCATCCTGCTGGGCGTGGGCGGCCACATGCATGACTATGGCCGGGAACTGGTGCTCAACAACCTGACCCGTAAACAAACTGTGGCCACCCTGCCGGCCAAGCTCAACTCCACCGGCCACATTGTTTCCATGCCCATCGTGATGTTCATGAACCAGGGCGGATACAAGGTTGCACAGGGCGACCGTATGCAGGTCACTGCTACCTACGACAATCCCACCGGCCACTTGTTGCATGACGGCGCCATGGGCATCGTGGTCGGCTACTTCCTCCCTGCCAACGACCAGCAGTTCGCCCGACTGCATAAATGAAGAATGACGAATGAAGAATGCCGAATAAAGAACCACCAATAACGAACAAGCCTGGCCGGTTTTTCACTCGTCATTCATCATTCTTCAATATTCAATTATTCCTCTCCACCAGAAAGGCCATGGCCGTGCGCAGCGCCTCTTCTCCGCTCAGCGCTATGGGGAAGGACTGGTCCGGCAGCTTGCGCCATACCCCGTCCTGTTGTGTGTAGGTGGAGACGTAATACGGAATATCTGGGTTGGAATAGGAATGCCAAAGTTCCAGCTTGTAGGAGTTACCTGCCACCACCACCAAACCAGTTTTCACCAGTTCCCAGGATTCGGTGATTCCGGCAAAGCAGCGAAAATCTTCGAGTGCGTTCTCGGCCATCTCCATGTCCTCCCTTTTTGCTTTGCTAGCCCGCGTCTCGTTCCCAGGCTGCATTCTGCTGTCAGATGCCGGGTTTCCGCCTCTGGAGGCAAGAAAAGGGCCACTCAGAGCGCCCAAGGGGCAGCGCCGGCCATGACCTGCCGTCCAGCGACCATCGGCTTACACCAGCCGTTCTGTAATCATCTAAACTGAAACATTATGCGGACACTGCTCAAACTGGTGGCCGTTGTCCTGGTTGCTGCTGCCGCCTGGCTGGCCTGGGCCTTGTGGCTGCCATTGCGCCCGCCGGAGCAGAAGTTTGTCCTCTTGCACCCTGGCTACACCACCCGGCATATCGCGGTGACTCTCAAGTCCGCAGGCGTGATTCGCAGTTCCACTGCCTTTCTGCTGTGGCACTTCATCGCTCACTCCCGCACCCTGAAGGCCGGCGAGTATTCATTTGATCAGCCCGCCAATGCCATCCAGGTGCATCGCCGGCTGGCCCGTGGCGACGTCTACGTGCACACCGTCGTTATCCCCGAAGGCTTCAATATTTTTGAAATTGCCCAGGCCATGTCCGCCGCCGGTCTGGGATCGCCACAGGAATTTCTGCAGGCTGCCCGCGCCGATACCGTCCTCATTCGCGACCTCGATCCTCAGGCCACTTCGCTGGAAGGCTATCTTTTCCCTGACACCTACAAGTTCACCCGCACGGAGACTCCCACCGATATGCTGGCCGTCATGGTTCATCGCTTCCGCGCCCAGGCCATCTCGCTGGGACTCACCGGCAATGTGCACCAGGTCGTCACCATGGCCTCCATCATTGAGAAGGAGACCGCGCTTCCCGAGGAGCGCCCGGTCGTGGCCAGCGTTTATTACAACCGCCTCGATCAGCGGGTAGCTCTGCAGGCCGATCCCAGCGTCATCTATGCCGAACTGCTGGCCGGCTCCTACTCTGGCGCACTTCATCACGATGACATGCAGTTTGATTCGCCTTACAACACCTACCGCCACATTGGCCTGCCTCCTGGGCCCATTGCCAGCCCCGGACTGGCTTCGCTCCACGCCGCCATGCATCCCGCTACTACCGATTACCTCTATTTCGTCAGCGCCGGCGACGGCCACCACCGTTTTGCCGCCACTCTGGAAGAGCACAACCATAACGTTGCTCTTTACCGTAAAGCCGTTAACGTCATGCGGTAAGCAGCTCACGTCATCTTCTTTTCCCCGGCATCTAACAGGCTTCGGCACTCGCCGGTGCGCCGGCGCCAATGCTGGCTCGTTATATACTTTTAAGGACTTTGACTTCCTAGTGTACCCGCTGCATGGCTCTTGCACTTCGTCACCGCGTTCTCCTGCTCCTCCTTGCTCTCTTTCCGCTCAGCGGCTGCCTCTTCCGCTCCCGCAAGGTCGAGAACCGGATCAGTACCGCCAAGTTGCGCACCGCCAGCCGCGATCAACTGGTCGAGTACATTAATTTTGCCGCCGGCCAGATTCACACCCTCAACGCCACCGTGGACATTGATACCTCCGTGGGCGGCGAGGTCAAGGGCAAGATCACCGAATACAAGCAGATCCGCGGTTATGTGCTGGTACGCAAACCGGACATGTTGCGCATGATCGGCCTCATGCCCATCGTCCGCAACCGCGCCTTCGATATGGTTAGCAACGGCCAGAGCTTCAAGCTCTGGATTCCTCCCAAAAACAAGTTCATTGTTGGCCGCAATGACGTCGTCCTTCCTTCCAGCCAGCCCCTGGAAAACATCCGCCCCCAGCAGATCTACGACTCCCTCCTACTGCGCCAGATCAGCTCTGAAGACATTGCTGTGCTGGAAAATGGCTACGAAGAGATCCAGGACCCCAAAACTCACAAATGGATGCAGCAGCCCGATTACGAGCTCGACATCATCAGCAAGAATGAGCGTGGCTGGTACCTGCAGCGCAAGGTCATCTTTAACCGCGTCACCCTTCAGCCCGACCGCCAGCTCATGTATGACCAGAATGGTTATGTCGCCACTGACACCCGCTACAGCGACTTTCGTGATTACAACGGCTTCAAATTTTCTTCTGTAATCCAGATCTGGCGTCCCCAGGAGGAATACTCCATTGTGCTCACCATGGTGAAGCTGCAGATCAACCGGCCCCTCACCGACGAACAATTCGAACTGCAGCAGCCCCCGGGCTCCCAGGTGGTGCACCTGGACCAGCCCCGTCCAGCCGGGCCCGGCAACTGACGCGGTTGAGTCCTGGTGTGGAGCGATGTCTAAATCAGCACTTGGCAGTTGGCACTTAGCATTTGGTCGCTGAACGGTTTTGCTCAACACCACAAGACACATGGCTGGCCAAGTGCCAATTGCTAAATGCCAAGTGCTAAGCTAGTCAGCCAGGCAGCTATTCAGCTATGAACAAGATGATCGTCGCCAACCTGCTGCACCGGCCCATACGGTCGCTCATCAGCATCGTCGCCGTGGCCCTCGAGGTCATTCTCATCCTCCTCATCGTCGGCCTCTCCATGGGCATGCTCAACGACGCCCGCGTCCGCCAGGAGGGCATCGGGGCTGACGTCATTGTCACGCCCCCGGGCTCTTCGTTCCTCAGCGGCATCACAGGCGCCCCCGTCTCCATGAAGGTGGCCAACATCCTTCGCAAGCTTCCTCATGTCGTCGCCGTCGCCCCCATCGCTACCCAACTCACCACCACCGGCAATGTCGAAGTCATTTACGGAATTGATCTCAAGAACTTTCCCCTTACCGGCCCCTTCCAGTACGTGGCCGGCGGCCCTTTTCAGGGCCCCAATGACGCCCTGGTGGACGACTATTTCGCTGATACCAGCCACGTCAAAGTCGGCGACCACATCCAGATCCTGAATCACTCCTTCCGCATCGCAGGCATCGTGGAACACGGCAAGGGCGCCAGGAAATACATCCCTCTTGCTACCCTGCAGGACCTGATTGGTTCCCAGGGCAAGGTCTCGGTTTTTTACGTGAAGCTGGATACCCCGAATAATGCCAACCTGGTGGTGAAGGAAGTGAAGGCAGTGGAAGGCATGCAGAATTACACCGTGCGCTCCATGCGCGACTACCTCTCCATGATGACCCCGGCCAACCTGCCCGGCTTCAACAAGTTCATTACCGTGGTGATCGGCGTGGCCGTCACCATCGGCTTCATCGTCATCTTCCAGGCCATGTACGCCGCGGTCATGGAGCGCACCCGTGAAATCGGCATTCTCAAGTCTCTGGGCGCTTCCAAGCTCTATATCGTCAATGCCATCCTGCGCGAGACCGGGCTGCTGGCCGGTGTGGGCATTGGCGTGGGCATTGCCATCAGCTTCATTGCCCGCGCCGTCATTCGCGACCGCCTGCCCATCGTGCCCATGCACATCACCGCTGTGTGGATTTGGCGGGCTACATTCATTGCCTTAATCGGCGCCCTCGCCGGCGCTCTCTACCCCGCCGTTAAGGCGGCGCGCAAGGATCCCATTGATGCCCTTGCTTACGAATAACGGTTGCCTCAGCAAGTACTTACAACCCAACTCGCAGGGGTTACCACAGAGGGTAGCCGCGTTGACAATCACTCTCCGCTACGTTATCTTCTAAGCTTTGGGACAACTGTTGTCGCCCGCCTGAGCCCCTGCGCTATCGGCGCGGGATTGATTCAGCGGTCTTCTTAGCTTTTTTTCATTCTGGGAGAGATTTGATGTCAACCTATTTCCCCAAACAGGGGGAAATTGCGCGCAAGTGGTACGTCGTGGACGCCAGCGGTCAGCCGCTGGGCCGCCTCGCCACCCGTGTGGCTCGCATTCTCCAGGGCAAAGATAATCCCCGCTATACCACTTTCCTGGATACCGGCGACCACGTGGTGGTCATTAACGCGGAAAAGGTTCGCCTCACCGGCCTGAAGTCCGAAAAGAAGGTTTACCATCGTTATACCGGGTATCCTGGTGGTTTGCGCAGCGAGGAATACAGCAAGCGCCTGGTTCGTCGCCCCGAGGCCGTGATCCAGGAGGCCATCGTCGGCATGCTGCCCAAGACCAAGCTGGGCCGCAGCATGGCTTCCAAGCTCAAGGTTTACCGCGGCGATAAGCACCCGCATCTGGCGCAGAAGCCGGAAGCGTTGGCATTGGCATAGTTCCAGGCGGTCCCGAAATGGGCCGCTAAATTTTTTGGGAAGGGATGAGCGTTTTTGCTAGCAGCTAGAAGCTAGCAGCTAAGCAGCTATCATGGCAGATCTGGTTCAATACTATGGTACGGGACGTCGCAAGGCGGCCATCGCTCGCGTCTTTTTGCGGCCGGGAAGCGGCGAATTCAAGGTTAACGATCGTCCCTTTGAGCAGTATTTTGTTACTGAATCGCAACGGGTTAAGGCACGTCAGCCGCTTGTTTCCACCGAGAGCACGGCGAGTTTTAATGTGCTCGCCAATGTCTCCGGTGGCGGCGTTGACGGCCAGGCTGATGCCGTGCGCCTGGGCATTGCCCGCGCTCTTATCGAGTTCAACGCTGAACTGCGCAAGAAGCTGAAGGGCGAGGGCTTCCTCTCGCGCGACTCGCGCATTAAGGAACGCAAGAAGTACGGCCAGAAGGGTGCGCGCAAGCGCTTCCAGTTCAGCAAGCGGTAAGTGAAGGTTTCAAGGTTTCACGTTTCAAGGTTTCAAAGTCTCGCAATACTGCAACATCGTTCGGTCGGGAAACTTTGAAACCTGCGAAACCTTGAAACGTGTTTTTGGTTTTACTGGCCGCTGGCAACTGACCACTGGCCACTGCTGTTCAATCTTCCCGCACCCAGCCCGGGGCGGGGTGACGGGAATTAATCCGGTGCAGCCATGGAGCCGGCGCCGGATGCAAATTACGGAGGAGGTTGTTTGGCTAACATCACCATGAAGGAGTTGCTCGAAGCGGGCGTCCACTTCGGGCATCAGACTAAGCGCTGGAATCCCAAGATGAAGGAGTTCATCTTCGGGGAGCGCAACGGAATCTACATCATTGACCTGCAAAAGACGCTCAAGATGTTCAAGGAAGCGTCCAAGTTCGTGCAGGACCTGACCGCCGAGGGCAAGCTGCTGCTCTTCGTGGGCACTAAGCGCCAGGCGCAGGATGCTATCGCCGAAGAGGCGCAGCGCTGCAGCATGTACTACGTCAACCAGCGCTGGCTGGGCGGGCTGCTCACCAACTGGACCACCATTCAGAAATCCATCAAGCGGCTTAAAGAGCTGGACGACATGGCCACCGACGGCCGCTACGAGCTGCTGCCCAAGAAGGAAGTCATCAAGCTGGAGCGCGAGCGCAAGCACCTGCAGGCTAACCTGGCCGGCATCAAGGATCTGGCCCGGCTGCCTGACGCCATCTTTGTGATTGATTCCAATAAGGAACAGATCGCGGTGCGCGAGGCTCGCAAGCTGGGCATCCCCGTGGTCGCGGTCGTGGACACCAACTGCGATCCCAGTGAAGTGGATTACGTCATTCCTGGCAACGACGACGCCCTGCGTGCCATTCGCCTGTTCGCCTCCAAGGTCGCCGATTCCGTGATTGAAGGCGCCCAGGCCGCCACCGATAAACAGCAGGCCGAATTGAGCGCCGCCCAATACGCCGCCTCCGAAGCTGCTGCCGCCCAGGGCGAAGCCGCCGCTGCGGAAGGTCCCCAGGAAACCGCCGGCGAACCTTCCGGCGAAGACATCAGCATGGAAGACGTGCTGGGTGGTGGCACCCGCAAGCGCCCCGAGCCCGCCAAGGAAGCCGCCGCCGAGGAAGTGCCCCAGGTCGAAGGCCAGCACACGTATTAGCTATCAGCCATCAGCTGTCAGCTTGGCCTTCACCTCTCCCTTCGCGGAACTGAAAGCTGAGAGCTGATAGCTGACAGCTAGCCTCCGACCCGCGTGTGCTGCTTCCGCGCGGGTCAAATTTTGTGTGCCATAGCGCCGCCTGAGTCGTTTGCGCTTCTCCGGCATCAAGTTATAGAAAGGTTTTTATTATTATGGGAACTACTACCGTGAATATTTCCGCCGCACAGGTCAAGGACCTCCGCGATAAGACTGGCGCCCCCATGATGGACTGCAAACAGGCTCTCACCGAAGCCAAGGGCGACCTGGAGCAGGCCATCGTCATCTTGCGCAAGAAGGGCATCGCCTCCATGCAGAAGAAGGCGGCCCGCGTCACCAGTGAGGGCTCCGTCGCCAGCTACATCCATGCCGGCGGCAAAATCGGCGTGCTGGTCGAGGTCAACTGCGAGAGCGACTTCGTCGCCCGCACCGAGGACTTCAAGGAACTGGTGCACGATGTCGCCATGCACATCGCCGCCAGCGACCCCAAGTTTATCCGCCGCGAGGACGTTACCCCCGAGGCTTTCGAGCGCGAAAAGGAAATTTACCGCGCCCAGGCCAAGGCCACCGGCAAGCCCGATAACGTGGTGGAGCGCATCGTCGAGGGCAAGATGGGCAAGTTCTACGAGGAGGTCTGCCTTTACGAGCAGCCCTTCATCAAGGATCAGACTGTCAACATCTCGCAGCTCATCGCCTCCAAGATCGGCAAACTGGGAGAGAACATCTCCGTGCGCCGCTTCGCCCGCTTCAAGGTGGGCGACGCCGGCGAAACCATTGCCATTAGCAAGGGTGAACAAAAAGCGGAATAGAAGGTTCCAAAGTTTCGAGGAGCAGGTTTCAAAGTTTCAAAGTTTCAAAGTTGCTGCGCGAGCTTTTTGAAACCTTGAAACCTGCGAAACCTTGAAACCTGTACTGCAGAAGCGCGCGCAATCTTGCAACTTTGTGGCCTGTAGTGCAAACTCTTTCTTACAAATGCCTGCTCCCTCACCAGTCTTCAAGCGCATCCTGCTCAAGCTCTCCGGCGAAGCGTTAGCCGCCGGCCAGGGCTTCGGAGTAGATAGCCAGCGCGTGCAGGAAATCGCCGCTGAACTGCAGGAAGTTCACGCCCTGGGCGTGCAGATCGCGGTGGTGGTGGGCGGCGGCAACTTTTTTCGCGGTGTGGCGGAACAGGCCCGCGACATGGACCGCGTCTCCGCCGATCACATGGGCATGCTGGCCACCGTCATCAACGCCCTGGCCCTGCAGGACGCCCTGGAAAAGCACGGGGTCTATACCCGCGTGATGTCAGCTATCGAAATGAACCAGGTGGCTGAGCCCTTCATCCGCCGCCGCGCCATGCGTCACCTGGAGAAGGGCCGCCTCGTCATCTTCGCCGCCGGCACCGGCAACCCCTACTTCTCCACCGATACCGCCGCCTCCCTGCGCGCCATGGAAGTGAAGGCCGACGTCATCCTCAAGGCCACCAAGGTGGACGGCATCTACG
>JBLMXE010000130.1:0-3775 GCA_050257615.1 Chlamydiota bacterium
GTGGTGGACGACGCCATCGTGATGATCGAAAACATTGATCGCTTCCTGGAGCACGGCGATTCTCCCCTGGAGGCGGCGCTCAAGGGCTCGGGGCAGATTGGCTTCACCATCGTCTCGCTCACCGTTTCGCTCATCGCGGTGCTCATCCCCCTGCTCTTTATGGGCGACATTGTGGGGCGCCTGTTCCGGGAATTTGCCATCACCCTGGCGGTCACGATTCTGGTCTCGGCGGTGGTCTCGCTGACCCTGACGCCGATGATGTGTGCCAAGCTGCTGCGGCCCACGAAGGATGTACGGCATACCCGCTTTTACCGCTCTTCGGAAAATTTCTACGACCGCGTGATCCGTTTTTATGGCCGCACCCTGACCTGGGTGCTGCGCCACCAGACTGCCACTTTGCTGATCACGGCGGGCACGCTGGTGATGACCTTGTGGCTCTACGTGGTGGTGCCCAAGGGATTCTTCCCGGTGCAGGACACGGGCGTGATACTCGGCGTCTCGGAAGCGCCCCAAACCATCTCCTTTGCCGCCATGGCGGAGCGCCAGCAGGAACTCTCACGCATCATCCTCAAGGACCCGGATGTGCAGAGCCTGTCATCGTTCATCGGGGTGGACGGCATCAACGCCACACCCAACAGCGGGCGCATCCAGATCAACCTCAAGCCCCGCGACCAGCGCACCGCCACCGCCGGGGAAATCATTCGCCGCATGGATCCAGAACTGGCCCAAGTTTCCGGCATAACGCTTTACATGCAACCAGTGCAGGACCTCACGGTGGAAGACCGCGTCAGCCGCACGCAATACCAGTATTCCGTGGAAGACACTGACCCCAAAGAATTGGCAGTCTGGGCTCCGAAACTGCTGCACCAGCTTCGCCAGCTTCCCGAACTGCGCGACGTGGCCAGCGACCAGCAGAATGGCGGGCTTCAGGCTCAGCTGGTGATTGACCGCGATACTGCGGGCCGGCTGGGTATTCTGCCCCAGACCATTGACGACACGCTCTACGACGCCTTCGGCCAGCGCCAGGTCTCCACCATTTTCACCCAGCTCAACCAATATCACGTCGTGCTGGAAGTGCAGCCGCAGTTCAGCCAGAGCCCAGACTCGCTCAAGAGCATCTACGTCCGCTCCAGCAATGGAACGCAGGTTCCGCTGGCCGCGTTTACGCGCTTTTATCCGGCCAATGCGCCGCTGGCCATCAACCACCAGGGACAATTCCCTGTGGTCACCCTGTCATTCAACTTGGCTCCCCACACTTCGCTGGGCGACGCAACGCGCGCCATCGAGGATGCCGGGCGCGAAATTGGACTGCCTGCCAGCATTCACACCAGCTTCCAAGGAACCGCAGCGGCATTCCGCAATTCTCTTTCCACCGAGCCCTGGCTCATCCTGGCCGCGGTAGTGACGGTGTATATCGTGCTGGGCGTGCTCTACGAGAGCTACATCCATCCCATTACGATTCTTTCCACGCTGCCCTCGGCGGGCGTGGGCGCCATCCTGGCGCTGCTGCTGACGGGGAACGATCTGAATGTCGTCTCGCTGATCGGCATCATTCTGCTCATCGGTATCGTGAAGAAGAACGCCATCATGATGATTGACTTCGCCTTGGAAGCGGAACGCGGCGAAGGCAAGCCGCCGGAGGAAGCCATTTTCCAGGCCTGCCTGCTGCGCTTCCGCCCCATCATGATGACGACCATGGCGGCGCTGCTGGGCGGTCTGCCCCTGGCTCTGGGCACGGGCACGGGATCGGAGCTCCGCCGGCCCCTGGGCATCACCATTGTGGGCGGCCTGCTGCTCAGCCAGTTGCTGACCCTCTATACCACCCCGGTGGTCTATCTCTGGTTTGACCGGCTGGCGCGGCGCTTTGCCCATCTGCGCATCGGCAACCCCATCGAAGAACCGGCGGAGGAAACGGCGGCGGCCGACTGAAGCATGAACATCTCTGCCCCATTCATCAAACGGCCGATCGGCACCTCGTTGCTGGCCGCGGCAGTGTTGATTGCGGGCGCGCTCGCCTTTCAATTCCTGCCGGTGGCTCCGCTGCCGCAGGTTGAGTTTCCCGTAATTCAGGTGAACGCCGGCCTTCCCGGGGCGAGCCCGGAAACCATGGCTTCGGCGGTCGCCACCCCGCTGGAGCGCCAGTTCGGGCGCATCGCCGGGGTCAATCAGATGACCTCGAGCAGCGGTCAGGGCTCGACCACCATCATTCTGCAATTCGACCTGAACCGCAATATTGACGCGGCCGCACGCGACGTGCAAGCCGCCATTAACGCCGCCCGCGGCCAGCTGCCCGCCAACCTGCCGCAGAATCCTCAGTTCTGGAAAGCGAACCCCGCCGACGCGCCCATCCTGATCCTGGCGCTCACCTCTGACACCATTCCCCTGCCCCGCATCTATGATGCCGCCGACTCCATCGTTTCCCAGAAGCTTTCGCAGGTGGAAGGCGTGGGCCAGGTCTTCATCTGGGGAGGAGCGCGTCCGGCGGTCCGCGTGGACGTGAATCCCACCATTCTCAACAAGCTGGGCGTGGGCATTGACCAGGTACGCAACGCGCTGACCAATGCCAACGCCAACCATCCCAAGGGCCAGTTGTCGGACAGCAGTAGTTCGTGGATGGTGAGCGATACCGACCAGCTCTTCCGCGCCGCCCAGTACCGGCCGCTCATCGTCGCCTACAACAACGGCGGCGCCGTACGCCTGGAAGATGTGGCCAACGTCGAGGATTCCGTCGAGGACGTTCACCACTACGGCAAATCGAATGGCAAGGACGGCGTCATCGCAGTCATCTTCCGCCAGCCCGGCGCCAACATCATGGACACTGTGGACCGGGTGCGTGCCGAACTGCCTGAGCTCAAGGCTTCCATTCCGCGTTCCATTGATGTGCGCGTGGCGCTTGACCGTACCACCACTGTTCGCGCGTCGGTGCACGATATCGAACTGACCCTGCTCATCTCCGTCATCCTGGTTATCCTGGTGGTGTTCGCTTTCCTGCGCAGCCTGCGGGCCACCATGATTCCTAGCGTAGCGGTGCCGCTCTCGCTTGTGGGCACGTTCGCGGTAATGTATGTGCTGGGCTACAGCCTCGACAATCTCTCCCTGATGGCCCTGGCCATTTCCACCGGATTCGTGGTGGACGACGCCATCGTGGTGCTGGAAAACATTACCCGATACCTGGAAGTCGGAATGGGCCCCGTGCAGGCGGCTTTTCGTGGCGCTCGCGAAATCGGCTTCACCGTGCTCTCCATGAGCACTTCGCTGGTGGCGGTATTCATTCCCATTCTGCTGATGGGCGGCATTGTGGGCCGCCTCTTCCGCGAATTTGCCGTGACCCTGAGCGTGGCCATCGGGGTCTCGCTGGTGGTTTCGTTAACCACCACGCCTACGATGTGCGCCAAGTTTCTGCGGCCGCTGGAGCAGGAACACCATGGGCGCGCGTACCGCTTCGGCGAAATGCTGTTTGACGGCCTTCTCAGCCTCTACCGCGGCGCTTTGCGCTGGGTGCTCCGTCACCAGCCGCTTACCTTGCTGGCCACGGTGGCCACCGCCTGCCTCAGCATATATCTCTACGTAGTCGTGCCTAAGGGGTTCTTCCCCCAGCAAGACACGGGGCGACTGGCGGGCATGCTGCAGGCGGCGCAGGACATTTCCTTTTCCGCCATGGCCCAGAAAATGGACCAGTTCGTCAAAATTATCCAGCAGGACCCCGCGGTTGAATCGGTCACCGGGTTTGCCGGTGGGCGGGGCAGCAACACCGGCGGCGGCTTCATCACTCTGA
>JBLMXE010000131.1:0-4824 GCA_050257615.1 Chlamydiota bacterium
CGTGCGGGCTCATGTCCCGGCGCTCGTAGCGGGTTTCCGGGTTCTCGATCTCGTGTTCCGATTTGTTGTGCTCGTCAGTCAATGTCAGGCCCCAATATGGCCCGCGCCCGCGGGTCATGCAAAGGCGCCAGCGGCCGCGACCTCAGGTTACGGTAGAACAGCCACAGCCAGAATCCGCCGATGGCAATCGGCATCGCGAAGTCCAGCCAGCTGATGTGGAAGGCGTCCCGGTTGAACGCCGGTTCGATTTGCCAGAACAGGTCCAGCCAGCGCATCGCCAGCATCCACACTGCCACCCACACCAGAGCCCGCGGATTCCTCTTCAGGTTCTTCGACAGCAACAGCACGAACGGCACCGCGAAGTAGAACATCAGCAGGCAGAACCCAACATATCTCCAGCCATGATGCAGGCGCACCAGGTAGAAGCTGATCTCGTCCGGCAGGTTGCCGGCCCAGGTGATTAGAAACTGCGAAAAGGTAAACCAGCCCCACAGCATGATGAAGGCCAGCATCAGGTTGCCGTAGTCGTTCAGGTTGCTGGGTTTCAGGATGCGTTTCATGGGCTCGTACTTCGACATCACGATGGCCATCACCGTCGCCAGGCACAGCCCGGCCAGCCCCTGGCCCGCTATGAAAATCATGCCGTAGATGGTGGACACCCAGTGCGGCTGCACCGACATCACCCAGTCCACCGAGGCGAAGGTCATGGTGAAGAAGTACACCACCAGCCCCGGTCCGCTCACGCCCCGGAAGCGCGAACCAAACTCCCGGTCGGGGGGCTGGTCCTGTAACCCTGACCAGCGCAGCAGAAAGTAAGCCGCCACTCCCCAGCCCACAAAGTAAATCACCGCCCGCAGCACGAATAACTTTCCGGAGAGATAAAGCTGCGCCTGGTGCTGCAGCCCTTCTTTCGCCACCTTCGCCGGGTCGGTCCAGAAATACAGGCTGTGCATCCCTAAAATGATGGGCACAAGCAGCACCGCCATCAGCCACAGGCAGCGGCTCCCCGCCTCGAAGAAGCGGCGCAATACCATGCCCCAGCTTCCCCCGGTCAGGAACTGCGTCATCAGCAGCGCCAGGCAGCCCAGGGTCATCTCCAGCCACCACATGTACCCCAGCAGGTAGGAGCGCATGGCTTGCGCCGGCGTGAAGTATGCCCCCAGAATACTGGCGATTCCGAAAATGATGCCCACCCACAGCGAGCGCCGCTGGATAAGGGCTGCCGCTGGAGGCGCGCTCAGATTAACGTCGGTGCGCGGCGCCGTGCTCACTTCTGCACCTCCGGCGCCGTGTTAGCCGGCTGCGACAGCATGCGATCTCTCTCTTCCGGCGGCACGATGCTCAGCGGCGCTTGCTGGCTCAGCTGCAGCGCCCGGATGTAAGCGATGATCGCCCACCGGTCCCGCGCCGGTATCTGCTCCGCGTAGTCGGGCATGGCTCCAAATCCATTCGTAATCACGTCGAAAAAGTGTCCTAGCGGTGCGTTTCGCAGCCGGTCAATGTGGTACGAAGGCGGCCGCCGATAGCCCCGCTGCACTATCATCCCGTTCCCGTCTCCGAGTTCGGAATGGCAGGGCGCGCAGTATATGTTGAACCTCTGCCGTCCCCGCTCCAGCACTTCCTTGGTCGCCGGAAAAGGCATCACGTCGCCCGGGTTGCCGTTGATCATCCCCGTATAGAGATAGGTATCCGCCCGCAACTCCCCGCGCGCGATCGTCCCCGGCTCCAGCGGCCGCGAAGCCCGCAGATCGGCGTAGAAGTCGCTCATCCGTAAAGGCTTGAACCGCGGCTGGTCCTGCATGTCCAGCCGGCATCCCGCCAGTCCCATGGCCAGCAGCAGCCCGGCCACACTCGTCAGTTTGTGCCGCGCCTTAATACGGCACCTCCGATACTCCATGCCCTCCCAGTCCCTCCAGAAATCGCCTGGTCTGTACCAGATCAAAGCGCGGATCGGACGCCTCGATGCACAGGAAAAATCTGTCCCGCGTCGCGAATGCGAAACGCGGCGAGTGAAACAGCGGATGGTACGGCATGGGCAGCCCGTTTAGCCCCAGCATGCCGAACAGCGCCGAAAGCGCGGCGCACAAGATCGTCACCTCGAACGTCACCACCAGGAACGCGGGCCAGGAGTTGTAAGGCTTGCCGCCAATGTTCAGCGGATAACTCACCGCGCTTACCCACCACTGCATCAGGTATCCGCCCGCGCAGCCCAGCAGGCCTCCAATCAATACCACCAGCGGCATGCGGTCGCGCTCGAAGCCCATGGCTTCCGCCAGGCCTTCCACCGGGAAGGGGCTGTAGCCGTCCATCTTGCGATACCCCTGCTCGTGCGCCCTCTGCGCCGCCAGCAGCAGGTCTGTGGGATTGTCGAATTCGGCCAGTAAGCCGTAAACCGGTACCAGGCTCATCGCTCGACCTTTACCTCCGCCTCCGGCAACAACTCCCGCAACTCAAAAATCGAAATCATCGGCAGCACCCGCAGGAACAGCAGCATGCACATGAAGAAGAATCCGATCGTCCCCAGGAACGTGAACCAGTCCCATTTGGTGGGGTAATACATGCCCCAGGACGAGGTCAGGAAGTCGCGGTGCAGGCTGATGATCACAATCACAACACGCTCGATCCACATCCCGATCAGCACGTCCAGCGCCACCAGGAACAGCCAGCCCGCATTGCGCCGCACCTTGGGTATCCACAGCACCTGCGGAATCACCACGTTCATCATGATCAGCGCCAGGAATACCCACCAGTAGGGGCCGTGCGCCCGGTCCCAGAACTGGTACATATCGTATTTATTGCCCCCCAGCCAGGCCATGAATGGCTCCATGATGTAGCCGTAGGCTACGATCAAGCCAGTGGCCAGCATGATCATCCCCGAATTTTCCAAGTGCCGCATGGTCACGAAGTCTTCCAGCCCGTAGAAGTAGCGGATGGGAATGGCCAGGATCAGCACCATGGCGAAGCCGGAGTAGATGGCGCCGGCCACGAAGAACGGCGGGAAGATGGTGCTGTGCCAGCCCGGCTCCAGGGCGATGGTGAAATCAAAGCTCACCACCGTGTGCACCGAGAGCACCAGCGGCGTGGCCAAGCCCGCCAGCAGCAGGTAGGCGGTGTGATAGCGCTTCCAGTGCCGAGCCGAGCCCCGCCACCCCATGGCCAGGAAGCCGTAGATCGTGCGCGCGTAGCGGTTGACGGCGCGGTCGCGCAGCGTCGCCAGGTCGGGGATCAGCCCCTGGTACCAGAACAGCGCCGAAACCGTGAAGTAAGTCGAGACCGCGAACACGTCCCACACCAGCGGGCTGCGAAACTGCGGCCACACATTCATCGTGTTGGGATAGGGGAACAGCCAGTACGCCAGCCACGGCCGCCCCATGTGCAGCACCGGGAACATACCGGCGCAGGCCACCGCGAACAGCGTCATCGCCTCGGCGAAGCGGTTGATCGAGTTGCGCCACGATTGCCGCAGCAGCAGCAAAATGGCGGAAATCAGCGTGCCCGCGTGTCCGATTCCCACCCACCACACGAAATTCACGATGGCGAAGCCCCAGCCCACCGGGATGTTGATGCCCCAGATGCCCACGCCCTGGTAGAACAGGTAGGACACCGCGAACAGCAGAATGAAGGCCCACAGGCTGGCAAAACCCACTCCCAGCAGCCAGCCCACCGACACCGGCCGGGTCAGCACGATGGAGCTGATCTTGTCCGTGATGGTGGCAAAAGTGTGCCCCGGCGCCATCACCGGCGGCCGTCCGTGCCTCTCGCTTATCTCCTCAACTCGATCCTTCTGCTCCATGCCTTAGTTCTGCTCCGCGGGTGGGGGCAGCTCCGGGTTGGGATTGTTGATGGCCGCCAGGTACGTCGTTCGCGGCCGTGTGTTCAATTCCGCCAGCAGCCCGTAATTGCGCGGCGTCCCTTTCAGTTTGCTTACCCGGTTGCCTGCGTTGTTGATGTCGCCGAAAACAATCGCGTCCGCCGGGCACGCCTGCTGGCATGCCGTCAGCACTTCGCTCTCACGTACCTTCCGGTTTTCGCGCTCCGAATCAATCCGCGCCTGGGTGATGCGCTGCACGCAATACGTGCATTTCTCCATCACCCCGCGGCTGCGCACGCTCACTTCCGGATTTCTCATCATCTTCAGCTGTGGCGTGTTCCAATCCTGCCACAGCATGAAATTGAACCGCCGCACCTTGTAGGGGCAGTTGTTGGAACAGTAGCGCGTGCCCACGCAGCGGTTATAGACCATGTCGTTCAAGCCCTCGCTGCTGTGCACCGTGGCTCCCACCGGACATACGTACTCGCAGGGCGCGTTTTCGCACTGCATGCACGGCACCGGCTGGAAGTACGCCTTGGGATTGGCGCGATCTCCCTGGTAATAGGTGTCCACCCGGATCCAGTGCATGTGCCGGCCCTTGTTCACCTCGTCCTTGCCCACCACCGCGATGTTGTTTTCCGACTGGCAGGCGATGATGCACGCGTTGCACCCCACGCATGCGCTCAGGTCAATGGACATGCCCCAGGCATAGCTGGTGTAGTCGTAGTTGTAATAAAGCGTTTCGTCCTTCTCCGGCTCGGGGTGGTGCCGCAGGATGATCCCGGGATCCTTGGCGTACTCCGCCGCCGTCGCCGCAATCACCAGGTCGCGCGTCCCCAGCTCTGTGTCCATGCTCTGCTGGCCTTGCGTGCTCGCCAGCAGATAGGTGGCGCCGGTCTTGCGCATCTCGACCGCCGTGCTCCACGGCTCCTTCATGGTGCGGATGCGGTACATGTCAAAGCCGAAGCCCGTGCCCGTCCGCCCCGCCGTCCTCCGTCCATAGCCCAGGAATC
>JBLMXE010000132.1:0-7521 GCA_050257615.1 Chlamydiota bacterium
TGACTGCGAGCACCGTCTGCCACCCCAACTACCATACGCCACGACTAACGATTAACGACCAACAACCAACGACTAACTACCAACTACCAGTTACCAACTACCGCTTCTCCCGATGATCAATGATCGTGCGAATTTCCGCGCCAAACTTGTCCTGCATGCGGCGGACAACCGGGTCCTGAAGAGCGCGATTGCGGCCGCCACCGTTACCGGCAGCGGCTGCCGGACGCGGCTTCGCTGCTCCATTAATAGCGGCGCCACCCACAACTGCTACCTTCAGCGGCCGTCCCGCCGAGCCGGAAGCGGCCGTATTGGCGATTTTCTTAGGCTCGGCGCCAAACGCCATGTCCACCACCGCGGGCGCCGCGCTCACCTTCACTGTGAGTTCATTGCCCTGCAAGGACCACTCGCCAGCGTCCAGCATATAAGCCAGGGTGCGATGGCCGCCGTTTTCCAAAGCGCTGATCACGGCGCCGCGTAAGTTATCGGTGGTGGCGCCCTGCGGCTGCGATTCGGCTTCCTCGTCCTCAGCCGCCGCAACGGCTGGTGCGGCGGCGCCGATGACCACGGAAGCGGTTGAGCCCATAGCCACAGGCGTGGTTTCATCGACGGCCAGCTTGCCCCCGGGACCGCCGCCCTTGCGCGCGCTATCGGCATTGAAGGGCGATAGCTTGGCCGGGCGTGCGGCAAAGGACGGCTCCGCGCTGCGCGGCCGCTCCGGTGACACGGGAGTCACCGCCGCCCGCGGCCCTGCGGGGCGAACGCCGGACTCCACGGCACCTGCCTCGCTCAGCAACTGCTCTAGAGGCAGCAGGCGGGAGGCATGAGCCATCTTCAGCAGGCCGAGCTCCAGGTGAAAGCGCTGTTCCTGCTTGTAGCCCAGCTCGCTGTGAGTGCGCAGCATTATCTGCAGATAGCGCGCCAGATCTTCCTCGGTGAAGGCTCCTGCCACCCGCGCCACGCGCTCCCGCTCATCGGAAGAAATCTGCAACAGCTGGGAATCATTGCCCGCCACCTTGGCCACAATCGCATTGCGCAGAAAGCGCACCAGCTGGCGGGCGAAATGGCTGGGATTCTGGCCCTCGCTGAGCAGCTTGTCGGCCAGGCGCAGCACCTCCTCGCTCGAGCCGCGCTCTACCGCCTGCATCATCTGCTCCAGGGTGGCCGAAGGCACCGTGCCAACCAGCTGGCGCACCACGTCTGCGGTCAGGGTTTCGCCGCAGCAGGCAATGGCCTGATCGAGAATCGAAAGCGCATCCCGCATGGACCCGTCGCCCGCTTCGGCCAGGAGGGCCAGGGCATCGGGTTCCGCCTTGATGTTCTCCCGCCCGGCAAGGTCGCGCAGCTGGCCCAGAATGTCGTCGAAGCGCACAGCATGAAAGCTGAAGTGCTGGCAGCGTGAGCGGATGGTCTGCGGAATGTCTTCGGGCTGGGTCGTGGCCAGCATGAAAATCACGTGCCCGGGCGGCTCTTCCAGCGTTTTGAGCAGGGCATTGAAGGCGGCGTCGGTAATCTGGTGGGCCTCGTCCAGAATCCAGATCTTAAAACGGTCGCGGGCGGGGCGGTAGCGGGCGGCATCGCGCAGCTCGCGAATTTCATCAATGCCGCGGTTGGTGGCGGCGTCAATCTCGATCACATCCACAGAGTTGCCGGCGCGAATTTCGGTACACGATTCGCACA
Source organism: Chlamydiota bacterium (assembly GCA_050257615.1). GTDB lineage: Bacteria > Acidobacteriota > Terriglobia > Terriglobales > Acidobacteriaceae > JAICWP01. The sequence continues at coordinate 1,678 of JBLMXE010000132.1, forward strand.
CCCCGCACGGCTCCGGTACCGGGTGGTCGGCGGAGCGGCAGTTAAGCGCCATGGCCAGGATGCGGGCCACCGTGGTCTTTCCGATGCCGCGGTGGCCGCTGAAGATGTAGCCGTGGGCGATGCGCTGCTGGTCGATGGCGTTTTTTAAGGTGCGGGTGACGTGCTCCTGTCCGATCACTTCCGAGAAGCGTTGGGGACGGTACTTGCGCGCCAGGACCTGGTAGGCCATAGGGGAGAAAACCTGATTATACGTGATGGGGATAGCCGATTCTGCATGTGTGAAACTCACCTACCGGCAGGCCGTTAGCCTGGATTATTCATCACCATCTCGAGCAAGTGGGTGGAGCAGGCCTTCAGGCCTGCATGGGATGGCAACAAGGAAGCGCTTTAGCCCCTGCAGTACTTCCTTACTTTTTCAATATGTTCCGCCCGAAATACCCCAGCGGCTGAAGCCGGGATTCTTAGCCGCTCTTCATGCAGGGCCAAGGCCCTGCTCCACCCTCTCCCTTTGCATGCTCATGAATAATCCAGGTTAGAGCCCGCTCAAATCCCTTAAAGCAGCTCTGGACGCCCGCAAAAGAGGCCTGCCAGGCCATCAAAATAGCAGAAAATAGGACTCTGGGTCCTTGCGGGACTGCCTCCCGCAGCGCTACCCTTGACGCGAGTTCGGGGGCTTCTGGGAGGAGCGCTATGCAACTGAAGATCGCTACTGTGACGGTGGAAGGCATTACCATCCTGGAATGCAGCGGCCGCATCGTGTTCGGCGATGAGGCGGCGGCCTTGCGCGAGCAGGTGAAAGATCTGGTGGCCGCGGGCAAAAAACAGATCGTGCTAAACCTGGGCGGAGTCACCTATATAGACAGCGGCGGGCTGGGCACGCTGGTGGGGCTCTACACCACGGCGCGCAACGCCGGCGGCAGCATCAAGCTGGCCAACCTGACCCAGCGCGTTGGGGACCTGCTGCAGGTGACCAAACTGCTTACCGTGTTCGACGTTTACGATAGCCAGGATAAGGCTATTAAAGCGTTCGGCAGGGCGGCTGTTGCCTGAGATCGGCCCGGGGAATCTCTTCCGGGGAGCGGTGTTGCAGCGCCGCTCCCTTTTTATGTGCCGTGAATCTGGATAGCATGTCCACCCGGTGCTAGATTCAGGGGGTGATCTTCTATCTGCCACTGCTACTGACCGTAGGCGCAACCACTCTGTATCACATCGCGCAAAAATCAGTTTCCCCGCAAGTCAACCCCATGCTCTCGGTGACCGTGAACTATGTGACCGCACTCGTGGTGTCGCTGCTCATCTTGCCCTTTTATCCGGGCAACTCGCTGCGCGCTTCGTGGAAGCATTTAAACTGGGCGAGTGTGGCCGTGGGGGTGGCGATCGTGGGAATCGAACTGGGATTTGTCGTCGCCTACCGCGCCGGCTGGCGGATCAGCGTAGCCTCGCTGATTGCCAACGTGGCCACCGCTTTGCTGCTCCTGGTAGTGGGGTTGACTTTTTTCAGCGAGCATCTGAGCGCCCGCAGCGCGGTGGGGATCGGTTTGTGCATCGCGGGGCTGGGCCTGGTGATGTACAGGTAGGAGCCATGTTTAAGCGATTGCTGGCAGTAGTGCGCAAGATACCGCGCGGAAAAGTGTGCAGCTACGGCGGGGTGGCCAAGTTGGCGGGCCATCCGGGAGCAGCCCGCCAGGTGGTGTGGGCGCTACATTCCCCTGCTGCCAACGGCCTGCCCTGGCACCGGGTGGTAGGCGCTGGCGGCCGCGTTCTGTTGCCCGGAGAGTCCGGCCTGGAGCAGCGCTTCCGCCTGCAGGCAGAAGGGGTAGAGTTCCGCGGCAATCGTGTGGACATGAGACAGCACGAATGGCCCACCCCGGCCACTAAGCCTAAGCCGCGCGTGTCTCGGCAACGTCGTCACAGCCAGCGCTAGACCGGCTTTTCTGCTGAAAACTTCCTTCTAACTGAGCAGGACGACCGCGCCGGTGGCCACCAGGGCTCCAGCCCAGAGCCAGTCGAGATTGAACCAGGCGTTGCGCAACAGGGCCAGTCCGAGTTTGCGGTACACGATCCAGGCCGCGAAGGCCAACACTAGAAGATAGGCCAGGGTGTGCAAACTGAGCGCCAGAGCGCCCACCCAAGGAACATGGGCAGCGGTTGCGGCCGCATGGTGGCCGTGGCTTCCACTTGCCGCCAGCACATGCTCCGACATAGCCATGACGAAGGGCAGGAGCATTAAACCTGCTCCATGCGCCGAAGCCATCAAAAACGACCACACCGTGAGATCACGAAACCCGACTTGCATTCCTCCAAACCGCGGGTGGCGGTGACGCCAGAGGCGGTATAGGCCAAAAGACACTAATACGGAGGCAACTACCACCTTGAGGATGGGAAGCGGGACGACCATTTGTGCCGCGCCGGCGATCAGCAACACCGCGCCCACCGCGGACATGTGGCCCAGGGCGATGGGTGGCAGCGCCCGCCACACGCCGCGGGCGCTGCCTTGCTGCATCCCCAGCGCCACCGCAAACAGCCACCCCATTCCCGGATTAATGCCGTGGTAAGCCCCGAGTAATAGCACTGCAGTCCATTCCATGGTGCCCTCTTGTGCGAATGCTTCGGCTTCAGGCGTAACAGTAGGAGTCCGAAGAGGCGTCTCCGCCCTCCAGCCGTACCTGGTGAGTGCGCAAACCCTCTGCCTCGACGAAGAAGTTGGGATCGAGCTCCATCTTGCCGTTCACGTTGACCTTGGCGATCCAGCCCCGCACGCCATCGGGGTAAAACTGATCATCCCAAGGCGTGTATAGGCCATTACTGAAGTAAATGCGCCTGCCGTCGCGGCTGATTTCCACCATCTGCGGACCGCCATTCAGCGGCTCTCCCGGCTTCTTGGGATGCGCCGCGCGGTTGACAATTCCTCCCAGTCGGATGGAGCTGACCTTCTTGGGATGGAACGGATCAGTGACGTCGTACTGAATGAATTCGCCCGTGCCCCAGCAGGATACGTAGAGGTAGCGGTCATCCAGCGAGAGGTTGATGTCGGTGACCAGCGGGGCTACGGCCTTGAAGCCCTGCAGAATTGGCGGCAGCTTTGCCGGATCCGCGGGCTCGGCCGGAATTTCGATCACCTTCTTGATGGACCACTTCCCGTCGGAGCCATTCTTGCCGCTCTCGCGGTACCAGAGCCAGATAGAGGACGACAAATCCTTGAGCGACAGGACGACGCTCAAGAATCCATAGGCCTTCGTGGGATCGTGTGCCGGGCGCAGTTCAAGCGCCATCTGCTGTTCTGCGCCCAGTTCCAGTTCCTGAAGGTGGCGCCGGCGGCGCAGGTCCCAAACGTGCAGCTTGTTCCCATATTTGCCGCCGAGCAGCAACTCGGGGTTAACGCCATCTTTCACCATATTGGGCGTACCCCACTCGCTGGTAACCATGGTGTCCAAGCCCAGATGCCACCATATGTCGTAAGCCAGTTCCTGTGGACCGCGCTCAATTTCCCACTTGCCGCGGATATCAAAAGTTTCCGGATCCATCACGAAGGTTCCGCCCGGACCGTTCCCGTCGGGGGCGCCCAGCGCGCTCAGGTAGATTCCGTCGGGTCCGCAATGCACGGTATGGGGTGCCGCGTAGCCGGTTTGATTGGCCACAACTTCCGGCTCAATTACCTTCACCAGCTTGGGCTGGCGCGGGTCGGGCTTCACGTCGAGGATATGAATGCGCGACGAATTGATTCCCGGCACCACCAGATACCGCCGTTCCATGTGGGGATGCGGAGCGTAAGGGCACAGACACGAACTGCACGCGTTCCAGCCGAAGTGATGCAGTTCGTCGCCGGCATGCGGCATGTCCGTCTGTCCCACCAGCCGGCCATAGCTTTTGGAATCGGGATCCACGTCCACGACTCCGATAGCATCCGGCTTTCCTTGCTGGGTCGGATTAATTAGTGCGACATACGCCAGCCGCTCGGGAGGCGATTGCATGGCCATTTTGGGGGAGGGGTAAAAGGTTGGGTCTGGTTTCATCAATGCCATTGTTAGCTCCTTGTGCTTTCCATAAGGTCAGAGGCGAGTCTCCCTTGAATTAGCTCCACGCGTCCATGCCCCGGACTCCATTCCTCTTGCTCGAAACGCCAACCCATTGGTTTTTAAGGATTTTCATTTGCAGTCACGGCGTGGGACACATTTTGTGGCGCTTTGTGATGTTACTCACGCATCTGTAGTAGCGAGACAAAAGCACCGAGTCCTGGCTCAGGTTGCAAAGCAACATAGAGTCCTAAAGGGGAGACTTGGTTCGATGAAAATTTGAACCCGCCTATCCGGCAACTCGGATACGCTTGACAGTCCGGCTTGCCCCTGCAATCCTTGATCAAGACTCCGGAGCCTGTGCATCCTTCCGATTGGGGCGGGAGTGATTCCATGGACATACTGTCAGACGTCTTGCGCGTTGTGCGTCTGTCCGGCGCGGTGTTTTTCACCGCGGAATTCTCCTCACCCTGGGCGCTTGATTCCCCTAACCCCGAACTCCTCGCCTCCATTGTCCTGCCAGATGCGGAATGCGTAGTTCTGTTTCACATCCTTACCGAGGGCGAGTGCTTCATCCTCTGTAAGGCGCATGCACCGGTGAAGATGGAAGCTGGCGATGTGATCATTTTCCCGCACGGCGAACCGCATACCATGTGCAGCCACATAGGGATGAAGGCTACGCCCATGGGCGCGGTATTCTCGCAAAGCTCAACCGATGCCACACCGCAGTTGGCCTTCGGCGGCGGTGGCCAAAAGTCTCGCTTTATTTGTGGCTACCTAAATTGCGATCAGCGGTTCAATCCTTTGGTCAGCGCTCTGCCTGCCATGCTGGTGGTGCGCAGCGGCAACGATTACGCCGCCGTGGAAGTCATTGGCCACAACGGCACACGCCCCACTCAGGTTCCCCAAGGCTCGGGCACGTGGCTGAGCACTACACTGAAGTTCACCATCAGCGAAGCCAGGGCCGCGCGCCCGGGCAACGCCGCCATGCTGGGCCGGCTGACAGAGCTGATGTTCGTGGAGATTTTGCGGCAGTACATGCAGCAGCTGCCATTGGGGCAGCACGACTGGCTGGCGGGGCTGAACGATGTCCCGGTAGGCAAGGTGCTGCGCCTGCTGCATGCCAATCCCGCACACGAATGGACCGTATCGCAGCTGGCACGCGAGACTGCCATTTCCCGCTCCGCCCTGGCCGAGCGTTTTACCCAGCTGATCGGGTTGTCTCCTATGCGGTATCTGACGGAATGGCGGATGCAACTGGCAAAGCAGATGTTGCGTGACGGTGCTTCCAGCATCGCAGAAATCGCGCTCCGCGTTGGCTACGAATCGGAAGCCGCATTCAACCGCGCCTTTAAGCGCAGCACCGGCTCTCCTCCCGCGTCCTGGCGCAAGCGCGCCATGAGCGCAATCGCCTCGGTTGCGGCTCTGCTGCTCGCTGTCGGGCCATGGGCTGCACTGGGGCTTGCAGCCTAATCCAAATGCTCCGGTTCACGCGCCTGTTACGTCCCCTGCTTGTACTTTTGGAACTGTGGACCCCGCGAAAATCTGCGAATAATGCCAACGCCCGCCGCAAGTGATTTCAGCAACTTACGACAGGCCAATGGCTTACAGTCATGCCGGCGAGTACCAAAGTTACTTGGCGCAGGACCCTTCCCGATTGACAATTTCTGTCATAGAAAACTAGGCTGCAGTCTCCCCTAGCAAGCAGCCAGCGAAACTCCCCCAAGAGTGGCGCCCGCTCCGTCCCCCCGGAAAGGTGCGCTCCAACTAAAACCGTTTTTATTGCCATCAGGAGTGCCGGCGTATGTCTCAGAGGCTGGGCGACCTTCTC
>JBLMXE010000133.1:0-24416 GCA_050257615.1 Chlamydiota bacterium
GGCAGGCGGCACCGCCGGCAGTGGCGCAACCCCGGCCGGAGGCGAAGCCGGTGGCAGCTTCGGCTGCGCCGCCATCTAGTGGCAGCGCCGTACCTTCGGCCAGCGGTAGCCCTGCGCCGCCGAAACCGCCGCTGATGGAGCAAAAGAAATCATAGAGTCTCCCCTACTCGCGCCTTAACGCGATACACTAAGGCTCAAAGCGTACGAGCAAGTCAGCGGCAGTGTTCCATGAGTTCTGTGGCGCAGAGTCTTCGAAAGCTATTTCGCGGCGGCTCCAGTGGGGAGCCGGCGTCATCGCCGCAACCGCGCGCCCAGACGCGATCGTCGCGGCGCTCCAGCGGGCTGGGAGAATTGACCCGCGCGCTGGCCGGCCGCCAGGGCCTGTGTGTTCTGGATATCGGACCTACTTCCCCGGATAACATTCAGTACTTCACCGAACTGGGTTACAAGGTTTACAGCGAAGATGTGCTGCTGGCGTCGAAGGATCGCCAGTATTCTGCCCCCGACGCCGAGGGCAACCAAGCGGTGGATGAGAAGAAATTTCTCGCCGAAAACCTGAACTACAGCCCGCAGACATTTGACGCCGTGCTGTGCTGGGACATGGCCGACTACATGGAGGAGCCGCTGGTTAAGCCGGTGGTGGCCCGCCTATGGTCGGTCTTGAAGCCCGGCGGCCTGGTGCTGGCCTTTTTTCATACCAAGGATGCGGGCCCGGACGCGCCTTTTTACCGCTACCACATTGCCGGCACCGACAACATAGAATTGCAGCTGCTGAGCGCGGGGACGGGCCGCAACGGCGGCGCGCCCGCGTGCCGTCTGCAGCGCGTGTTCAACAACCGGCACATCGAGAATCTCTTCCGCGATTACGCCAACCTCAAGTTCTTCCTCGCCCGCGACAACGTGCGCGAAGTGCTGGTAAAACGCTAAATCTTTAGCCCAAAGAGCGCGACGTTCTCCGCACTTTACCCCCGCCCAAATGAAGGTTTCAAAGTTTCAAGGTTTCGAGTTTCAAGATTCCCTCGCCTTGAGCCAGGCGCTTCCCTAGCTCCGAACCTTCTGCAACGCTAAAAACCGGCGCATTACTTGGCAGCGGCGCGGGTGGAGCGCACGACAAATTCGGGCAAGCCGGTGCGCGCCAGAAGGCGCACGAAGGGAGCGCGCAGCGGGGCGGGCAGGCTGAGCAGGCGGCGCAAGCGCGCGGCGTTGCGGAAAACGGGCAGAAAGGCCTGCCGGTACGCCTGCTGGTAGCCAAGAGCGGCGGCGGGCAGAGCGATCTCGCCACGCCAGAAGGGAAGCAGGTTCTGAGCCGCTGCGGTTCCGCTGCGCAGGGCGAGCGCGATACCGTCGCCGACAAAAGGATCCACGAATCCGGCCGCATCGCCGGCCAGCAGCACGCCTTCGCGCAGCGCTTCCGGCTGGCGAAAGAGCAGGGGCGACGTGGTGACCGGGTCGGTGGCAGGCAGCCAGCTTTGACGGCGCTCTTGCAGATTTGGGTGCCGCGCAAATACGTCCGCCAGGGTGGTGGCCGCGTCAGCGCGCACCATAGCCGAAACGTTGACTACATCGGGACCAACCGGCTGCACCCCACAGTAGCCGCCCTCAAAAAAATACAAATCCACCGAGTTCGCTGGATCAGGCTCCCGGAAATGCGCTTTGATGCCTAGCCATTGGCGGCGATCGCCTGAGGGTGGGCGCGGGCTAAGGTTTGACCAGCGCCCGGACGCATTGATGACACTGTGCGCCTCGAAAGCGCCGTAGCTGGTTTTGACCTGGAATGGACCGTGGCCGGAGATGTGTTGCACCGGGGATTGCATGCGTGTGTCCGCTCCGGCCGTTTCTGCGGCCCGCCACAGTGCCAGGTCGAGTTCGAAGCGGGAGATGCTGGCAGCTGGGGGATGAACCGGGGCGCGGAGCCGTCGGCCGTCGAGGAAAAGGCTCGCTGCGGCGATGCACGGCGCCTGATCAATCAGGGCAGTATCCGGGGAGAGCAAAGAGCGCAGCAGGGCAAGCGATTCAGAGGAGATGAACTCGCCGCAAACTTTATGGCGGGGGAGCCGTCCGCGTTCCAGAAGGAGGACCCGGGCGTTATCGCGGGCAGCGGTGATGGCGGCTGCCGTCCCCGCGGGCCCTCCGCCGATGACGATCAGGTCGTGCATCTCTCAACCTTTGGCTCCCTGCGCAATATTCACGCAGACGGTGGTGCAATGGTGTCGTTGGGGCGAAGCGCAAGGTCCCTCCACTCGCGCTCCCTCGCAGGCTCGGTCGCACTCGGTCGGGATGACAGGTCTAAAGATCGTTGCGCTTCTGACCATATTCTTTCCACACAATCACACCCATGCGAAACAGGTAATGACGGCTGAACTCGAGTCGCGCGGCGCCCGCACGCGCCAGCAGGTCGTGCATTTCGTCCACCGTGTAAGCGCGGCGCACGGAGGCGGGCGCATCGTGCCGGGTAAGCCGGCTGCGGTACAGAGGCAGGCCGGCATACACCAGAAATAGATGCAGGGGATGGCGGATCAGGTCGTTGATCAGCACCGCCCGGCGGCAAACGCGCAGGGCCTCGCGCACAAAGCGGATCACCTCCTCTGGCTCCAGGTGGTGGACGAACAGGTTAGAGCCAACCAGGTCGAAGCTGGAGTCGGCAAAGGGGAGGGCCCTGGCGTCGGCCACCACTGCCCTTCCGCTCCCATTGAGGTGGGCGGGGGAGCGGTCGAGCAAAACAGGTTGCAGTTCGATGCCGTGGCGGCGCAGGCGGGAGCGCGTGCGGCCGGCAACGTAGCCGCTCCCGGCGGCCACTTCGAGCAGAGAAAGGGAACGGGTTCCGGTCCGGCGGGCAATGTGTCCGATCAGATGCGTCGTGGTGTTCACGCCGCCAAAGCGCGCGTTGAAGAAGCGCAGGTCGCGCAGGCTGCCGCGGATTTCGGCGGGCGTACCCGCGTCCGTATCCAGCAGCTCGGGAATAACCACGCGGCGCATGGGGTAATTGAAGATTGAAGATTTAAGAATGAAGAATTGTTCAGTTTCGCGTTACAGCCAATAGCCCACATTGCCTCGTTCAGATGGACGCTTCAGGACGAATAAGGTTACGGCTGAAGCTCACGGATTGAAGCACTTGTTTGAATCTAGGTAGCCAATGTAGCTTGGCCCACCGCAGCTCTCTAAACTTCTTCAATCATCAATCTTCAATCATCATTTATTACACTTCGGCCAGCTCCTCTTCCAGCAGCTGCTTATTGTAGAGGTCGGTGTAGTAGCCGTTGCGGGCGATGAGCTCGTCATGAGTGCCCAGTTCCACGATGCGCCCGCCGTGCAGAACGGCGATCCGGTCAGCATTGCGCACGGTGGAAACGCGGTGGGAGATGAAGATAGTAGTGCGGCCCTGCATGATTTCGCGCAGGCGGTTGAGGATTTTGTCTTCGGTGTGCGTGTCCACACTGGAGAGGGCATCGTCGAGGACGAGGATCCGCGGATTGCGGATGATGGCGCGGGCGATGGCGGTGCGCTGCTTCTGGCCGCCCGAAAGCGTGATGCCGCGTTCGCCCACCATGGTGGCGTACTGCTCGGGGAAGTCCTCGATTTCGGCGGCGATGCTGGCGCCTTGAGCCGCCAGGCGAACCGCCTCGGCATCGGTCTGATCGGTGCCGAAGGCGATATTTTCCTGCACCGTGTCACTGAAAAGAAAAGTTTCCTGGGGCACGAAGCCGATAGCGCGGCGCAGGGTTTCGAGCGGGAAATCGGCGATAGGCCGGCCATCCAGCAGAACGCTGCCCGGGCTGGCGTCGTAGATGCGCGGAATCAGGCTGACCAGAGTGGACTTGCCGGAACCGGTTGGGCCGACAATCGCCAGGCTGCTGCCGGCGAGAATGCGCAGGTTCACGTCGTGCAGAACCGGGGTGCCGTTATAAGTGAAGTTGAGGCCGCGAAACTCGATTTCGCCGCGCACCGGGGATGCTGCGCCATGGGCCGCCAGGTCCACCACTTCCGGCTTCTCTTGGAGAATTTCTTTGATGCGTCCCATGGACGCGGTGCCGCGCTGGAAGATGTTGATGACCCAGCCCAGGGCGATTACCGGCCAGGTAAGCTGCACCATGTACGTAAGGAAAGCAACGAAATTGCCCAGGCTCATGTGGTGCTGAACGGTCTGGCGGCCGCCTAGCCATAACACCAGCACGATGGCGAACCCGAGCAGGGTGGTGAGCGTGGGCCACAACATGCCCATCAGACGTACCAGCTTCAGGCTGCGGTTGATGTATTCCTTGTTGGCGGCCTCGAAATTGGCGACTTCCGCGTCTTCCTGGACGTAGGCCCGAATCACGCGTGCGGCGGAGAAGTTCTCTTGTGCCCGCGCCGAAATATCGGAAAACATGGCCTGAATGCGCTCAAAGCGCTCGTGAATCCGCCGTCCGAAGTACTGCACCACGATGCTGACGATGGGCAAAGGCGCAAAGGCGTAGAGCGTCAGCATGGGGCTGATGTGCACCATGAAGAACAGCGCGGCCACGGTGAACACCAGCGTGTTGGCGGAGTACATGATGGCCGGCCCCAGCAGCATGCGCACCGCGTTCAGGTCGTTGGTGGCGCGGGCCATGATGTCGCCGGTGCGGGTGCGCTGGTAGAAGGAGTAGGACAAGCTCTCCAGGTGGCGGAAAAGGTCGTTGCGCATCTCGAATTCAATCTCGCGCGAGATGCTGATCACCACCTTGCGGGTCAGGTAGAGGAAAACCCCTTTCCCACACCACACCCCGAGGATGAGGGCGGCATCAATGAACAACTGCTGGCGGCTGACCCCGTGCTTGAGATGGTCAAAGGCGCGGCCAATGAGCAGGGGAATCAGGACGGCAATCCCGTTCTGCAGCAGCACCGAGAGGGTCCCCAGGGCGTAGCCCCAGCGGTGCTTCTTCATGTAGGGAAACAGGGGCTGCAGTGGCTTCAACATGCGCGAATAATAGATGAGATTTTAGCAGGCCCGGGCGCAGGAAATGTTGATTACGGTGATGGCAGTTTGCCAGCACCGGAGTAACAACGGAATTGTCGGAATGAGACTCTTTCGATGACCAGAGGACAAGCAGATTTTGTCGCCGAATTGCCGTTGCTCTGCGTCCGAGATTGACAGCCCAAAGAGATACAAACGAGCACGACTGCCGTTCTTTAGGTGGCGATTCGCAACACACATCGGATTGTAGCGTCCACATAGGTTCGTGAATAGGATGATTGGCGATAAATCGGCTTCTCACTACTTACGGTCCTGGGGGCCTCAGGGGATGATCTTTGCACTTTTGGAAGGGCGCTAGGTGGGAACTTTGAGCACGAGGTAGCCGCCCACCAGGGCGAAGATCAGGTCGGGCGACCATGCCGCCAGCAGGGGCGGAAGCTGGCTGAGGTTGCCCATGGCTTCAAACAGGCTGGAGACGATGGTATAGGCGACGGCAATGCCCAGGGCGACAGCCACCCCGGTCAGCGCCCCGCGGCGGGCAGTGCTGAGGGCAAAAGGAATGGCCAGAATGGCCATCACAAACGTGATCAGCGGGAAGGCGAACTTTTCCTGCAGCTGCACCTTCAGCCGCACCACGTCGAAGCCGGACTGCTCCAGGTCGCGAATATAGCGCGTCAGCTCCTCATAATTCATTTCCGAAGACTGCTTCACCTCTTTTTTGAAGTAGGAAGGAGGTTCGCTGAGCTGCGCGAACGTCGCAACATCATATTTCTTGTAGGACCCGATGGCGGGTCCATGAAAGGCACGCTCCCAGCCTTTCTCGTAGATCCACTTGCCCAGGGTATCCTCCCAGTGGGCGCGGGCAGCATAGATGCGGCGGGTAATCTGGAAGTTATGAGGCTCGAACTGGTAGGCGGTAATGCGGGCAAACTGATCGCGGTCGGAATCGAAGAACTGGTAGTAGTAGATGGTGTCGTGCTGTCCGACAATCCAGCGGCGGTCGGGGCGCAGGTAAGTCTGCGCTGGTTTGCCCTTGATGATGTTGCGCAAGGCGTCCTGGCGGCGGTTGGCAGCGGGCAGATAAAACTGGTCGAAGAAAAACAGCGCGCCCGCCAGCAGTACGCCGGTGAACAGGATAGGCACCACGATGCGGTAAATGCTGATGCCGCTGGCCTTCATGGCGGTGACTTCGTTGGCTTTCTGCATCAGCCCCAGCGTGACCAGCACCGCCAGTAGCATGCTCATGGGCGTGGTCTTGTAGATCAGATAAGGCGCCACGTTGAGCAGGTACTCGCCCACGATGGCGAGGGGAATCTTATTGCGCAGAATATCGCCCAGCAGCTCGAAGAAGGTGAACACCAGCACCAGGATGAGGAAAGTGGCGAGGATCATCACCAGGTAGGTGATGAACTCCTTGAGGATGTAGTCGTCGAGTAGAAGAGGGAAGCGGGCGCTGAACCTGCGCTTAGGGGAGTAAACGGGCTCGAACGCGTCGCTGGTGGGCCGGCTGGGGAGCAGGGCCTGCTTGCGCCGGATGAAATGCTGGCGCAGGCGCTGCCACCAGGCCCGCACCGAGCCGATCTCCAGCGGCATCTGGTCCACCCGCCACAGCAGGGCTACGCCGCCTATGAAGAAAAGAATATTAGCCAGCCATACTCCCAGCGCAGGAGAGAGTTTTCCCTGACGTGCCAGCGACACCCCAAACAGCGAAATGAAGTAATAAGCGAACACCAGCACGATGGTGAGGACGATGCCGGTGGACTTGCCGCCTTTTTTTGACGAGAGCCCAAGAGGGATTCCCACCAGGGCGAACACCAGGCAGGCGGTGGGCAGCGCCAGGCGGCGATTGAACTCGATCAGGTAGGAACGGGCCAGACCGCGATCCTTGGTGCTGTCCGCCTGCCGCAACAGATTGCGGGTGCTGAGTTCGGTGGCCGGCAGCGGCTGCCCCTGGTTCTCCGGCGGCATCTGGATGGGGATGTCGGTGGCATTGAAGGTGGTGATGGAATACTGTTCCGGATTCTTGGGATCGGTTTCGTGCTGCTGCCCGTACATGAGGTGCAAGTGTACGTTCTGCGGGCCTTCGCTGACTGCCATGCCCTCGCGGGCTACGATGATCCTGGGGTTAGCGGGGTCGCTGATGTCTGCCAGGAAAACGTTTCGCCACAGGGCGGAGCCGGCGGTGGTGGTGGCGTCCTGCACATAGAGCACGATGTTGCGGAAACCTTCGTAGAAGACCCGAGGCTGCACTTCGAAGGAGACCTGCGAAGTTTTCAGTTTGTCCTGGAGTTGGTCGAGGGCGGCAGCGGAACGAGGCGCCCAATAGAGGTTATTAACCATGGCCAGGGTCCAGGCGGCGAAAACGAAAATCGAGATGATGCGGACGAAAGTGGAAACACCGATGCCGCTGGCGCGCATGGCGGTGACTTCGCTGTCGGCAGCCAGGCGGCTGAGCCCGATTAGGATGCCCACCAACACGCCCATGGGAATGGTGATGGTCAACGCCGTGGGGATGGTGAAGAAGAAAAGCTCGGCCACGCTGGGCAGGGGAGCGCTGGCCCGCACTACCAGCTCCAGGATTCGCTCCAAATCGCGCAGGAAAATAACGAAGGTAAAGACGGCCGCGCCAATCAGGGCGTGGGAAAGCACTTCCCGCAGAATGTAGCGCGTGAAAATCCGCATGCGGCGCTAAGCAGTGCGTGCCAGAGTCTGTACAGGAAGTCTAGCATGGAGCGGTTCTCAGTTGTCAGTTGCCAGTCTCCGGTCGTTGCCTTCTCGCGACTGCACGAAGCTGTGACGCCTTGCCTACGCATTTCTTCGCCTCCCTGCGCTTCTTTACACCTCAGCGCAACATCTCAGCGCCCATTTTCACCTCATGTTATGCGCCGGTGTGGAAGCCCCGGGCTTCAGCCCGGGGAATCAGCAATCCAAATGAGACCGGGCTTTAGCCCCTGAGGTCGTAAGAGCCTGTAGTCTGTGCTCTCAGGTTTTGGCTGAGGAAACATCGAGGACGAGACTTTGGTGCACTATGCACCGCCACTTTGCAGGAGATGACGTGCTAGACTTTTTACTTCCCCCGGGTGTCAGCAAGATTTTCTTGTCATGCCTGTGATTCGCGTAGTTCTGCTTTGGCACATGCATCAGCCGTATTACAAGGACCTGGTGACGGGTGAATACCGCCTGCCCTGGGTGCGGCTGCACGCGCTCAAGGACTACTACGGCATGGTGCGGCTGGCAGAGGAGTTTTCCGGCGTGCACCAGACGTTCAATCTGGTGCCCTCCCTGGTGGCACAGATCGAAGAGTACGCCGGTGGGACGGCGCGCGACTCTTTCCTGGACCTGGCTTCCAAGCCGGCCAGCGAAATGAGTGCGGAGGAGCGGTTGCGTGCCCTGCAGTATCTGTTCCAAGCCAACCCGGTTCACGTGATTGGGCGCTATCCGCGCTATCGCGACTTGTGGGAGCGCTATCACGGGGCGGGCGAGATTCCCGCGCGCGCGGAGCGTTTTTTTCAGAACCGGGATTTTACCGACCTGCAGGTGCTCTCACAGCTGGCCTGGTTCGATGAATTTTTCCTGCAGGAGCCGGAAATCGCTGCCCTGGTGCGCAAGGGTCATGATTACACCAGGGAAGATCAGGAATTCATCATTGCCCAGGAGGGAAAGCTGCTGCAGCGGGTGCTGCCGGAATACATGGCGGCGGCCCGCAGCGGCGTGGTGGAGCTCTCCACCTCCCCCTTTTACCACCCTATTCTGCCGCTGGTGTGCGATACCGACATGGGTGCGGCGTCCAGCCCGGGTAGGCCGCTCCCGCAGGCAAGATTCCAGCACCCCGAGGACGCGAAGGAGCAGTTGCGGCGCGGGCTGGACCTGCACGAGCGCGTGTTTGGCAGTCGGCCGTGCGGGGTTTGGCCTTCGGAGGGGAGTGTCTCGGAGCAGGCGCTGGCCCTGGCCCACGAGCAGGGCGTGCAGTGGATGGCCGCCGACGAAGGCGTGCTGGGCCGCTCGCTCGATTTCAACTTCGCCCGCGATGGCAGCGGCCGCTTACCGGAGAAGGCGGCGGAGAAGCTGTACGCCGTCTATCTCTACGAAAAAGGCCACACGCGGATGCACCTCTTCTTTCGCGACCACACCTTGTCGGACCTGATCGGATTCGTCTACTCAGGTATGCCTGCAAAAGAAGCGGCGGAGCACTTAATCCGCAACATCAAGGAATCAGCCAAACCTGTTAGAGCCCAAGGCCGGGATGCGGTGGTTCCCATTATTCTGGATGGCGAGAACGCCTGGGAGTACTACCCGCGATCGGGACGGGAGTTCCTGCGCCGCTTTTATTCCATTCTGCAAAAGGACCCGGAACTGGAGGCGGTCACTCCATCCGAGGCCATTGCGCGGCAAGAGGAGTTCGGGAGGCTGAAGTCGCTCGTGCCGGGCTCCTGGATCAATGCTAATTTCAACATCTGGATCGGAGCGCCGGAGGACAACCACTCCTGGGACTATCTGGCTGCCGCCCACAATTTCTTCACCGAGCATGCGGCCAACGCCGAAGCCGGCAAACGCGAGCTGGCCTACGAGGAGCTGCTGATCGCCGAAGGCAGCGACTGGAACTGGTGGTACGGCCCAGAACACCACTCGGTCAACGATCGCGACTTTGACGAGCTTTATCGCAAGCACCTGGCCAATGTGTATCAGGCTCTGGGAGCAGCGCCGCCCGAGCATCTGGCTCACCCCATTTATTCGGGCGTGGCGCGGCCGGTATACGTGCCGCAGACTGCCTATATTCATCCCCGCATTGAGGGCGACCTGGTGCGCTATTTCGCCTGGCTGGGAGCGGCCATGTACACGGCCGACCGCCGCTCCGGTTCCATGCACGGCAAGCAGTTCCTGCTGGATGCGGTGTATGCCGGCATTGACGAACAGTTTCTCTATGGGCGCATGGATTTTGTAGAAGCGCCGGCCAAGGAGCGCTGCGAAATCCTGGTGAATCTGGAAGTGTGGGCCGACAAAGGCAAGCAGCCGGCGCGCACGCTATGCCTGGAGATGGCATGTGAGAACGGCGCCATTTCGGTGTGGCAGCTGCGGGAGACGGCTTCCGGCGAAGTAGTGGCGGGTTCAGGGCAACAAACCGGCGGCGCGGAGCTGGTGCTGCGCAAGAATTTTGAATTCAAATTGCCGCTGGGGTGGCTGGCGCCGCACTTCCTCGCGCCATTGAAGGATAACGCATCGTCCTCCACCCGGATGCGGGTGCGCTTCAGCCTGTGGCGGGACCGCTTGCCCATTGATGCCTTGCCGTTGGAAGGCTGGATTGAGTTGCACCTGCTCAGCGAGCCGGAACTGGCGGCGTTTGCTTTTGCCCAGTAGTCCTGCCTCAGAACCGGATTCAGAGTCCACCCCTCAGTCAAAGATTTCAGGCGTCCCAGCCCTGGTTTAATCCCGTTACCTTTTGCCGCGTGCTGGAGTCTTAAGATGGTATGGGGCTTAAACGTGTGCCTCAGCCGTTAGCATGAGCTACCCAGTGAAGATCGCCACTCTGTGTTTGCTGGGCATGGTCCTCTGCAGTCTTGCTCCAGCGGCTGAGCGGCCCATTGATGTCGCCCACAGTAGTATCCGCATTCACGTAGGCAAAGCAGGGCTGTTTTCTGTCGCAGGCCATGAGCATTGGGTGCGGGCTCCGATCGCCTCCGGCAGCCTGCAGGAGAGCGAACCGGCGCAAGTGTCCTTCACCGTGGACGCCGGCCGGTTAATGGTGGAGCCGGACAAGACGCTTAGCGACAAGGACCAGGCCGAGGTGCAGCGCACCATGCAGGAGAAGGTGCTGGAAAGCGCACGCTACCCCGAAATCAGTTTTCACTCCACCGATGTGGAGAAGATTGCTGACGACAAGTGGCGGGTCCAAGGCGAGTTGCTGCTGCACGGGCAGAGCCGGCCGGTCAGCGCCACGGTGGTTAAGAAGCAGGATGAGTACTTGGGAAGCTGCCGCATCAAGCAGTCTGACTTCGGCATTCGCCGCGTCAGCGTGGGCGGCGGCGTGGTGAAAGTGAAGGATGAACTGGAAATTGATTTTGCCATTGCCCCCGTGGGCGCCACCGCGGAGCGAAGGTAAGCCAGCTCTGAGCCCTGCCTCAGTGGAAGGTTCCAACACAGACGCAGCGGGGGACGGGAATCAGAAGTCAGCACAGAATCGCAGGTCGACAGGTTGTTGCCGACTCCTGACTCCCGACTACCTTTATTCCGCGCCGTTGCTACCGCTATTGCTGCTAATAACGGTGGGCCGGCTGACTTCAAAAATCAGAACCGTGCCTGCAGCCAAGGTAGCGGAGCGGCGTTTGACCAGCCAGTGAACCATGGTTGCGCTGGCGCCCACGCCGGCGCCGATAAGACCCCCTTCCGCGCCGCCTGCCAGCGCGCCCACCACCAGGCCAGCGCCGCCGCCGATGGCGGTTTCACGCGTGTCGTGGCTGTCGTGGCCGCTGCCCTTAAACTGGCCTTCCTCGTTGACGTCGGAGCCGTCGCGCAGATTTGTATCCACCAGCACGGCGGGGAGCGCATACTTGCCGCCGTCGGGCAGGGTAATCGAATCGGGACGCAGGCCGATGGTGGGCTTGCCGGCTATGCGCCGCGGTTCGCTGACCTTGGTGATGTGTCCCACCACCGTGGAGCCGGCGGGAATCAGAACTTTGCCCGATTCCATCACTGGCTGGCTCACCTTGCCCCAGAACTGGTCTCCGGGTTTGTTCATGAAGGTGGCCAGGGTACTTTGCAGCTTGATGTAAACCGCTGTGCCGGGAGAGAGCGTGGATTGCGCCATCGCCGGCAGCGACAGCAGGGCAGTGGCGAGCAGGAGCGCCGTTCTCTTTTTCATTCGATTCCTCCCTTTCAGTTATTGCAAACTTGCGGTTGCTAACTCGGTGACTGCAGTTTTCGTAACACGTCCAGAACCTGTTCCAAAGGCGCGCGGTCGGCTTGGTTAGCTCCGCGATAAATAAAACGGACCACCCCATCGCGATCAATGACCAGGGTGGCGGGATGCGCGATGTTGAAGGCGTCCATACCGATGCGGTGATACAGGCCGTATGCCTTGGTAACCGTGCGGTTTTCATCCAGCAGAAACGGGAAGGACACCGGATGCTCGCGCAGGTACTTTTCCGGTTTAAAGAATCCGTCCCGCTTTTCCGCCGCAACGTAGAGCAAGCTCGCCCCGGTGTCGCTGATCTGATCTTTCAAAGACTCCAACTGAGCCATGCGCTTGACGCAGTTCGGTCACCAGGTGCCGCGCAGAAACTCCAAAATCACCGGACCACGCTGGCGCGACTCGGAAAGAGAAAAAACTCCTTCGCGATTGGCGGCAGACAGCGTGAAATCAGGTGCACGATCCCCAACCGCGAGGATTTCCGTTTTGTTCTGCATCCTCTTGGACTCTAGAACAGAATTTTGCTGGCGAACAATAACCAAGGCAGTACCCGGGGCTCACTTCACAACCGAAGTGGTTGATATAATTTCTGGTTCGGTACTGAAGCAGGAAACAAATGGGAGACGCAGGCATCTGCGTCTCTACCTATTAATTCTTTCTTCCTGAAGTTCAGCGAACTCATCGGCGAGGCAATCATGACGAATATTCAGCAAGTCCATGCACGCGAAATACTTGATTCCCGCGGCAATCCCACTGTAGAAGCGGAAGTAAAGCTTGAAGGAGGCGTAAAGGGGCGGGCGGCGGTGCCCAGCGGCGCTTCCACTGGCGAGCACGAAGCGGTGGAACTGCGCGACGGCGATAAAAAGCGCTACCTGGGCAAAGGCGTGCTCAAGGCGGTGGAAAATGTGAACGGCGAAATAGCCGACGCCTTGGGTGGCATGGATGCCGCCAGCCAGCGCGCACTGGACCAGAAGATGATCGAACTGGACGGCACGGAGAACAAATCGCGGCTGGGCGCCAACGCGCTGCTGGCGGTTTCCATGGCGGCGGCACGTGCCGCGGCTACCGCCCACCAACTGCCGCTCTTCCGCTATCTGGGCGGGCTGGGCGCCAGCCTGCTGCCCCTGCCCATGATGAACATCCTCAACGGCGGCGCGCACGCCGACAACAATGTGGACTTCCAGGAATTCATGGTCATGCCGGTGGGCGCGGAATCCTTCTCCGAAGCTTTGCGCTGGGGCGTGGAAGTGTTCCACACTTTAAAGGGAGTGTTGAAGAAGCGCGGATATAACACCGCGGTGGGGGATGAAGGCGGCTTTGCGCCCTCGGTGAAGTCGAACGTGGAAGCCATCGAGGTGGTGCTGGAGGCCATCAGCGCCGCCGGCTTTAAGCCGGGAGTGCAGGTGGCCATTGCCCTCGATCCCGCTGCCAGCGAGTTCTACCAGGACGGCAAGTACGTCTTCAAGAAGTCAGATAAGTCGGCCAAGAGCTCCGAGGAGATGGTGCGCTACTGGACCGAGTGGGTGCGGCAATATCCCATTGTGTCGCTGGAGGACGGGCTGGCCGAGGATGACTGGAAGGGCTGGCAGATGCTGACCAAAGAGCTGGGCGGGCGCATTCAGTTGGTGGGCGACGACATTTTCGTTACCAACATCAAGATTTTTGGCCGCGGCATCCAGCAGGGCATTGCCAACTCCATTCTCATCAAGCTCAACCAGATTGGCACCGTCAGTGAAACTCTGGATGCCGTGGACCTGGCGCGGCGCAATGGGTACACGGCGGTGATCTCGCACCGATCGGGAGAAACCGAAGACACGTTCATTGCCGACTTCGCCGTGGCCACCGCCGCCGGGCAGATCAAGACCGGCTCGGGTTCGCGTACCGACCGCATCGCCAAGTACAACCAGTTGTTGCGCATTGAAGAAGAGCTCGGCGATGCGGCAAAGTTCCTGGGCTTGAAGGCGCTGAACTATCAGGGGGAAGTGGCAGGGAAAGCGCGCGCGTAGCTTTTAACCACAGAGGACAAGGAGCGCACAGAAGGAATTGGGGTGTCTGATTTGTGCTACAGGGGGCTAAAGCCGGTCAACGCCGCGACTCAAATGTGACGGTGGATGACTTGCTAACAACGGTGCTGAGCTTTTTACAGTTGGGCAAATAACTGCGCAGGTTTTCTCTGGTTTTCGATTAAATATTTTTCCTCTGTGTCCTTTGTGTTTTCTGTGGTGAATGGTTTTTTGTGGTGAATAGCAAATGCCTAACAGACCGAAACCTCTGATCCTCGTTATCCTCGATGGCTGGGGCTACCGCGCCGAAACCAAGGCCAACGCCATCGCCTTGGCGCGCAAGCCCACCTACGACCGTCTGCTGCGCGATTATCCCACCACGCTCATCCACACCAGCGGTCCCTTTGTCGGGCTGCCGGAAGGCCAGATGGGCAACAGCGAGGTCGGCCACCTCAACATCGGCGCCGGGCGCATCGTGCACATGGACATCACTCGCCTGGACGTGATGATCCAGAATGGCGAATTCTTCTCCGATCCGACGCTGCTGGCGGCGATGAAGCATGCGCGCTCAGGCGGGCGGCGCCTGCACCTGTTCGGCCTGGTTTCCGATGGCGGCGTTCACTCGCAGCAGGCCCACCTTTATGCCCTGCTGAAAATGGCCAAGCAGAGCGGCGTGGACCGAGTCTTCGTTCACGCCTTCATGGACGGTCGCGACACCCTGCCCACTAACGGCGCGGGTTACCTGGAACAGCTGCAGCAGAAAATGCGCGAATACAACTCGGGCAAGATCGCCAGCGTGAGCGGCCGCTACTACGCCATGGACCGCGACCGGCGCTGGCCGCGCATCGCCAAGGCATTCAACGTTATGGTGCAGGGCGATGGCGAAGCCGCCCGCTACGTGGATGCGGTGCAGGGCGTGAAGGAGACCTACAACAAGGGAGTGACCGACGAGTTTGTTGTTCCCTTTGTTTGCACGGACAACCGAGGCGAGCCGCTGGCCACCATTCGCGACGAGGACGCCTGCATCTGCTTCAATTTTCGGGCCGACCGCGTGCGCCAGATCACGCGCGCCCTGGCCCGCAACAGCGGCCTGAACCCGCAGGGGGGAAGCGACCTGCCTGACGCCGCCGGCCTGGATGCGGAAATCCCCCGCGAGCGCGTGCCGAAGAATCTGCATTACGTCTGCATGACCCGCTATGACAAGCAGTTCGCGCTGCCGGTGGTGCTGCCGCCGGAGTCGCTGAGCAACATCCTGGCCAATGTGATGGCCAACCAGAACCTGCGCAACCTGCGCGTGGCGGAAACGGAAAAGTACGCCCACGTCACCTACTTCTTTAATGGCGGCGTGGAGCAGCCTTTTGGCGGGGAAGAGCGCGTGCTGGTGCCCTCGCCCAAGGTGGCCACCTACGATCTGAAGCCGGAGATGAGCGCCCAGGGTATTGCCGCGGAAGTGGTCAAGGCGGTGGAGAAGGGCGCCTTCGACGTGATCATCGTGAACTTCGCCAATGCCGACATGGTGGGACATTCGGGCCAGATCGAGCCCACGGTCAAAGCGGTGGAGACGGTGGACGCCTGCCTGGCGGAAATCGAGCGCGCGGTGCGGCAGCGCGGCGGGGCCATGATTATCACCGCCGATCACGGCAACGCCGAACTGATGATTGACCCAGCTACCGGCGGTCCCCACACCGCCCACACCACCAACCCTGTGCCCCTGATCGTGGTCAGCGGAGAAGACAAGAGATTCACCCTGCGCCCCGACGGATCGCTCCGCGACATTTCGCCGACCGTGCTCGGCCTGCTGGGGATTCCGCAACCCAGGGACATGACTGGCCACGATCTGCGCCAGGCTCTGGCCTCAGGGGCAAAGAAATAAAGTGGGAAAAATGATGGGCAACCCCCGGAGGGTGGTTGCCCGTTAGTGTGCTTGCGGGAGAAATCGAGTCTTTTCCGGATTAGCCGCCGATCGCGCTCGCGGTTTCCGAAAACACGTTGTTGGCGTTGCTGCCGATCAGCCGGATGGTGCCCACCACGATGACCAGAATCACGGCCAGCATCACGGCGTATTCCGCAATGTCCTGACCTTCATCGTTCGACCACATGCTGCGAATCAGATTCACCATTGTTTCCTCCGTACAAAAGTTAAAGGGGGAGGCTATAAAACGCGTCACAGGCGGTCGGTCCTGGGCAGCCTGCCCGGAACAGGGAAGAGCGCCGCCAGCATCCTTGCCAGCTTATTTCAGCTTCTTGCGCAGCCGCCGAACTTCCACGAAGGTCAGGGCTGTCGTCATGCAGACCACGCTGGCAAACAGCACTTCCAGGCCAAACATCGTTTGCATCGCGTCGTTCCTCCTGTCAGCGGCCAGGGAACGGAGCCCGTTCGCTGCCCACGCGCCTAACTATGGGGCCACGCACCGGAATCGTAAACATTACCTTCGTCCAACACTCAGCTGGGCATCTGACGGGGTGGTTACCAGCGGGAGAACAGGCGATTACTGAGGAGCAAATGGTAGTTGGTAGTTAGTAGTTAGTTGGTAGTGAGTAGATGATGAGAGTACCAACTACCAACTACTATAGCTACCAGCTACCGCCTTACAAGTGGCAGCTGCTCTCGCCCTTCTTCTCCAGGTAACGCTGGTGGTATTCCTCGGCGCGGTAAAAGGCGGTTGCGGGAACGATTTCCGTGACGATGGGCTGGCGGAAGCGCGCCTGCCAGCGCTCTCGGGAGGCGCGGGCCAGCGTTTCCTGTTGCGGATTATGAAAGAAGATGGCGGAGCGGTACTGGGTGCCGAAATCAGGTCCCTGCCGGTTGGGAGTAGTGGGGTCGTGCATTTGCCAGAAATGATCCAGCAGCTGATCGTAGGAAGTCCTGGCCGGATCAAAGGTGATCTCGATGGCCTCGGCGTGGCCGGTGCGGTCGGTACACACATCGTGGTACGTGGGATTGGGAAGCTCGCCGCCGGTGTATCCAACCGTGGCATCCACAACCCCCGGCAACCTGCGGAAGAAGGCTTCTACTCCCCAGAAGCAGCCGGCAGCGAAGGTGGCTTTTTCCATAAAAAAAGTTTCCAGTTTCGAGTTTCAAGTTTCAAGTGGGATCGTGATCCCCTTGGATCACGTTTCCACCTGAAACCTGAAACTGCTTTATTGTGTCATGCGAATCGCCAGCTGTTTCTGCGCCGGCGTCATCTGGTTCCACAGCATTTCCAGGTCGTGGGATAAGTAGGAATTGTTGGGGTCCTGGCGCAGGGCCAGCGCAAACCATTTATAAGCGACCGAGCGGTCGAGCGGCACACAGTGGCCGGTGGCGTAAAGGCCTCCGAGAGTACTTTTGGCCTTGGGGCTGTCGTTGTCCACCGCCTGGCGCAAATAGCTGAGAGCGCGATCGCAGCTTTTGGGCACCCCATTGCCATAAAGATACTTCTGCGCATTGCTCAGCAGGGCAGCATTCTCCGCGTCCGCAGAAGCAGTCGGGTTCGGTGCCGCCGCTCGTGGCCGGGGCTGTGACTTGGCCGGCGGGTTGGGCGGTTTGGCCGCTTCTGCCGTCTGCTTCAGGGCCTCCGGCGCGGGCGCATTCTGCTTCTCAGCCGCCTTTTGTATTTCGGCGGTGCTGGGCGGCGGGGCCACGCCGGGCGAAGCCTTTCCGTTCTCTCCCGTGGCCGCGGTCGGGGTGGCGGAATTGGAGCCAGCCGGCGGTGGGTTGGTTACGCCGGCGTTCTCCGCCGCTGCAGGATTGGCATTGGGAGCCACCGCCGCAGCCTCCTGCTTCTCCTGGCTGATCTTGCTGCGCGCCTGTTGCACGATCTGGGCCAGATGGCTGCGGCTCAGCCCGCCATTCCGCGCCTGCCACCACACCAGTCCTCCGGCTGCCGCCAGCACCAATAGAAAGAGATAGAGCCCCCAATGGCTGTGGGAGACGTCTTCGTCCAGCAGGTAGCTGCTGCTCAGGTCGGGCTCATCGCTCAGACCCAGAAAAGAGGGGCCGCTGATGGTCTGCTCGGACTCGAGATCGGGCTCCGCCTCCGGCGCCGGGCGATGGGAGCCGTTGGCTCGTGAGGCGGCAACTGGTTCAGCCGGCTTAGGCTGCAGCAGAGGAATACCGCATTTGCCACAGAATTGATTGTCGAACGGATTTTCGTTCCCACAACGGGGACAAAAGGTGGTTATCATAAGTCTGCAACCATCCCGCGACGAGTGGCACTCCCATTATCCCTGATTAGATGTGAGCTGGCGAATTTAAGTTCTCCGCCCGGGGAACTCATCTTTACACCCAGGCTGGCAACATGTTAGTCTCCTAACCAGTTACAAAAAGACGAGAAGATAGGAGTGCGGCAGGTTCAGTGCTAGCCCGAGAGCAGAAGAAAACCCTCATTGACCAGTATGGCACGCATGCTACCGACACCGGAAGCCCGGAAGTCCAGATAGCGCTGTTGAGCGAGCGCATTGGTCAGCTGACGGAACACTTTAAGACGCACAAGAAGGATCACGCCTCTAGGCGCGGTCTGCTCATGCTGGTCAGCAAGCGGCGGCGCTTGCTCGACTACCTGAAGAAATACGACTCCGAGCGATACCAGACCGTCATTCAGAAACTCGGCATTCGCAAGTAGTTGTTTCTACGGGATATCCGCAGGGCGGGTCCGCCGGCTTTCGGGATTCGTCCGCCAGTTGCGTCTGATTCGGCCACATTGGAACTTACCCTCCTCGGCTTTGGCCAGCTCTCTGCAGCCTCGTCTAAGAAATTTCTGGAAGGATAAACATGAAACAAGAAGTCTCAGTTGAACTCAGCGGCGGCAAGCAACTTACATTCGAAACCGGCAGACTGGCCAAGCAAGCCCATGGCGCCGCCGTAGTGCGTTCCGGAGATAACGTGGTGCTGGCCACCGCAGTGGCCAATCAGGAACCACGGGAAGGCATTGATTTTTTTCCACTTACGGTGGATTACCGGGAGTATACCTACGCCGGGGGACGCATTCCCGGCGGCTTCATCAAACGTGAAGGACGGCCCAGCGAACGCGAAATCCTGACCAGCCGGCAGATTGACCGGCCGATCCGGCCCCTGTTTCCTGACGGCTTCCGCTGTGAAACTCAAGTCATCTCCTTTGTACTGTCGGCCGACACGGAGAATGATCCCGATGTGCTCGCTATCAACGGAGCTTCCTGCGCTTTGACCCTGTCCGACATTCCCTTCCAGGGCCCGGTGGGCGCGGTGCGGGTGGGATTGGTCAATGGGCAGTTCATGATCAATCCCAATTATGAGGAAATGCGGAGCGGGTTGTTGCGCCTCATGGTGGTGGGCACCTCCGAAGGCATTGTGATGATCGAGGCCGGCGCCAGCCAGGTGCAGGAACAGACCATTGTGGACGCGATTGAGTTCGGCCACAATGAAATCAAGAAGATCTGCGCCGCTATCAACGATTTGCGGGAACGTGTGGGCAAGTCCAAGCGCGCCTTCACCGCCCCCGAGATTGACCAGGCTTATTACAAGCAGTTGCGCTCCAAGGTGGAATCCCGCCTGTCCGACGCGCTCGATACCCAGAAACACCCTAAAGCGGAAAGCTACGACCTGGTAAAGGCGTACCGGAAGGAGCTGGTAGAGGCCCTGCCGGAAGAGGATACGGAAGGCCGCGAGAAACTGGCCAAGTACTACGAAATCATTCGCGAGCGGATTTTCCGCGACCAGGTGATTGGAAAGAAGCGGCGTCCGGACGGTAGGGCTTTCGACCAGATCCGGCCCATCTCCATCGAGGTGGGGGTGCTGCCTCGGACGCACGGTTCGGCCATCTTCACCAGAGGTGAAACCCAGGCGCTGGTAACCACCACCCTGGGCACGGCCGAAGACATGCAGCGGCTGGAAGTGTTTGAGGGCGAGGCTAAGAAGCGATTCATGCTGCACTACAACTTCCCGCCTTTTTCAGTTGGAGAGGTGGCATTTCTGCGTGGGGCAGGCCGGCGTGAAATCGGCCACGGAGCCCTGGCAGAACGCGCGGTCAGCGCGGTGTTGCCAGCGGAGACTGACTGGCCCTACGCCATGCGCGTGGTTTCCGACATCCTGGAATCCAATGGCTCCTCCTCCATGGCCACGGTCTGCGGGGCCTCGCTTTCGCTGATGGATGCGGGTGTACCCCTCGCCTCAGCGGTGGCGGGCATCGCCATGGGCCTGGTGAAGGAGGACAACGATTACGCCATCCTGACCGACATCGCCGGCGCCGAAGACCATTACGGTGACATGGATTTCAAGGTGGCGGGCACGCGCGAGGGCATTACCGCGCTGCAGATGGATATCAAGGTCAGCGGCATCACCCCGGCAATCATGGCCGAGGCGCTGGCCCAGGCGCAGCGCGGGCGGGTGTTCATTCTCGACAAGATGAATGAGGCGCTCGCGGAGCCCCGCTCCAAGGTCTCCACCTACGCCCCGCGCTTCTACACCTTGCAGATCCCTGTGGATAAGATTCGCGACCTGATCGGGCCGGGCGGCAAGATGATCCGCAGCATCATCGAGCAGACCGGGGTCAAGATTGATGTGGAAGATTCGGGGCGGGTCAACGTCGCTTCCAGCGACCAGGCCTCGGCGGCCAAAGCGCTGCAGATTATCGGCGACCTGACCGCCACCGCAGAGGTAGGAAAGACCTACCTGGGCAAGGTTTCGCGGCTGGCAGATTTTGGCGCCTTTGTGGAAATCCTGCCGGGAACCGACGGCCTGTTGCACATCAGCGAGGTTGCCGAGCATCGCATCAAGGACGTCCGCGACGAGCTCAAAGAAGGCGACCAGGTGCTGGTGAAGGTGCTCTCCATCGAGGGCAACCGCATCCGCCTGTCGCGCAAAGCCATCCTCAAGGAGCAGCGTGCCAAAATGGGCGGAGGGGCGACCGAGGCGACGGAGGAACACGCCGGCGGCAGCATGACCATTGAGGGCGGGGGCGAATACTCGGAGACGGAAGAGCACGAGCCCAATTTCAACCGCGTGGAGGCGCACCACGGGGAAGGCCGTCCCAGTGGCGGACGCGAAGGCCGTCCGGGAGGCGACCGTGGGCGCGGTGGCCGGGGCCACAACGGTGGCCGTGGAGGTCGGGGCGGCGGCCGCCGCCGTCACTAAAACCAACTTCCGCCGCGGATCAACGCGGAGGAGCACAGATCAAGGAAGAAGCCGCGCCAAGAGCGCGGCTTTCTTATCCGTAGCTGCCCTAGATCCGGCCGCACAGAAATCACGGGGGGCGCAGCTGCAAGCTGAAGTCTGCTAA
The DNA here is from genome assembly GCA_050257615.1 of Chlamydiota bacterium. Lineage (GTDB taxonomy): Bacteria > Acidobacteriota > Terriglobia > Terriglobales > Acidobacteriaceae > JAICWP01. Next base: position 21,076 of record JBLMXE010000133.1, read on the forward strand.
TGCCTTAGTGGGGTGGTTCTCGGAATGCAACCTGCCTTGGCCTGCGGGAAATTGGCGCCAACCTGCATTTGAATCTTGTGATATCACATAATATCAGCTGATATTTTCTCAATTTTGCAGGCAACCCCACCTTACACCCCCCTGCCATCCAATCACCAATATGAAGCGCCAGGGCCCCCAGCAGGCCAGCAACCGGGCGGGGGGCATTCACCATGCCGAGAACGCCAGCCATCTGCTGCGAACTACGCACTCTGCCCTCCAGCGTGGGGCTGGCAGTGGAATGCCTGGACGGCAGCTTCGCTTTTTACCGTATCCGCGGGAGCGTGCTGGAAAGAATCCAGGAGCAGGAACGAGCCTGGACCGAGATGTCGCCCCAGGACATTCTGCAGCACCTGGTGTTGCACACTCCGGTGGCGGTCTGGCTGGAGAGTCGCATGGTGCTGCAGCCGGCGGAGTGGGTAAAACCTTACTTTCATACTGAATAGGTGGGCGTATGTACGACTATTTGCAGCCAGGAGTAGTAGTGAAGGACCGGGCCGGCATCCGCAAGGCGATTACCCGGATTGAGGGCGCCAAAGTTTATTGGGTGTACAGCGACCGTAGCGACCGGCGGCAGCACGCGGCCGATTATGACCGCTTCATTGACACCCATTTCATTATTGCCGATACGCAAAGCCGCCTGCCGGAAGCGGCGTGATGATTGACGAATGACGATTGAAAACCTTCTCAGCTCTCAGCTATCAGCGCTTTGCATCCGTGAAAAGTTGATAACAGACAGCTGACAGCTCCTTCTTCAACCGTCAATAACCCACCGGAACGTCAAAGTGAGCGCGTGAGGATTACAACTAGACCGCCGCCACGCTGGCGACGGCCCGCTTAGGGAACAGTTTGCCGATCCTCCGCATCTGCGCCCCGACGCCGCGCAGTTTCTCCTCGATGCGCTCGTAGCCGCGATCAATGTGGTAAACGCGGTCAATGATAGTCTCACCGTCGGCCACCAGCGCGGCCAGGACCAGAGAGGCGGAAGCGCGCAAGTCCGAAGCCTGCACCGCGGCTGCGCTCAGCGGGGTCTTACCACGCACAATGGCGCGCCGCCCTTCCACCTTGATGTCCGCACCCATGCGCGCCAGCTCCAACACGTGCATGAAGCGGTTCTCGAAGATGTTCTCGGTGATGACCGAGCTGCCGTTGGCTTGCGTGGCCAACGCCATGTATTGCGCCTGCATGTCGGTGGGGAAACCGGGGTACTCTTCGGTGATGATGTCGGCCGCCCGCAGTTCGCCGTTGCCAATCACGCGGACTGCGTCCAAGCCGGGAACAACCTTCACGCCAACTTCCTCCAGCTTCTGCAGCAGAGCCTCCAGATGGCGCGGTTCGCAGCCGGCCACGTTGAGGTCGCCGCCAGTCAGAGCAGCGGCAACGATAAAGGTGCCGGCTTCGATGCGGTCGGGAATAATGCGATGGCGCGCGCCATGCAACTTTTCCACGCCCTGCACGCGAATGGTGGGCGTGCCGGCACCCTCGATTTTGGCGCCCATCTTGTTGAGCAGGGCAGCCAGGTCAGCCACTTCGGGCTCGCGGGCGCAGTTCTGCATTACGGTTTCGCCTTCCGCCAGACAGGCAGCCATAAGCAGGTCTTCGGTGCCGGTGACGGTGATCTTGTCAAAAAAGATTTCGCCGCCACGCAAACGCTTGGCGTGGGCGAGCACATAGCCGTGCTCCTGCTCGATGGTGGCGCCCAGTTTCTCCAGGCCCTTGATGTGCAGATCAATAGGACGGGCGCCGATGGCGCAGCCCCCGGGCAGGGAGACGCGGGCCTGTCCCATGCGGGCCACCAGCGGTCCCAGCACCAGGGTGGAGGCGCGCATGGTCTTTACCAGGTCGTAAGAAGCTTCCGGCGAGATTAGAGTGCGGCAGCAGATGGTGGTGCGGTGATGGGCGCGGCCGTAGCCCAGTTCCACCTCCGCTCCCATGGCGGCCAGCAGCTTGCGCGTGGTCTCAATGTCCTGGACCTGGGGAATGTTTTCCAGGATGACGGGTTCTTCGGTGAGCAGAGCGGCAGCCATGGCCGGCAAGGCCGCGTTCTTCGCCCCGCTGACGCGGATGGTTCCGAGCAGCGGGTTGCCGCCGCGCACTACGAATTTGTCCACGGTTAGATAAGCCCCATGTCAGTTTTCCGGGTGAGAAATTTTCCGGGATTACCAGCCCATTGTAGCCACAACCTGAGCCCGGGCGACCAGTAAATTCACCTAGTTCACTGCCCAATAGTGCGAGTTTGGAGCGCGGCAGCTATGGCCTTCCGGACATGACCCTTGGCGCGGCGCAGGTAGTTTTCCGCCTCGGTCCGCGCAACGTCCGCCTGCAACATGATGAGGGCGACGGGCACACGGTTGCCTGCCAGGCGCAAGACGCGGCGAGCGCGGCCTTGGTCTACGCCGGCGGCGCTTTGCAGGATGGAGATGCCGCGCTCCACCAGCTTGCGGTTTTTCAGGTGCACGTTGATCATCAGGTTGCCGTAAACGTAGCCCAAGCGAGCCATGGCGCCGGTGGAAAGCATGTTGAGCACCATCTTCTGCGCGGTCCCCGCCTTCATGCGACTGGACCCCGCCACTACCTCCGGCCCTACTTCCACCACGATGGAAACGTCCGCTGCCTTGCCCAGAGCGGAGTTGCGGTTGCAAGTGACGGCCACGGTCTTGGCGCCTCGGCGGCGGGTGTATTCCAGGGCGGCGATAGTGTAGGGGGTGCGGCCGCTGGCGGCAATGCCAACCACCACGTCATTCTTGCTGGGCTTCTTGGCGGCCATGTCGCGCCGGCCGAGGGTACGGGAATCCTCGTTGGCTTCGACAGCGGCGCCCAGGGCCTTCTGCCCGCCAGCCATGACAAACTGCACCATGCATGGGTCAGTGTTGAAGGTGGGCGGGCATTCGGCGGCGTCCAGGGCGGCGATGCGGCCGCTGGTCCCGGCGCCTACGTAGATCAGACGCCCGCCACGCTCCAGGGCAGCGGCGATCAGGTCAATGGCGCGCGCGATCTGGGGCAGGGCATGGCGCACGGCGGCGGCTACCTTGGCGTCCTCCGCATTGATGAGGCGGGCAATCTCCAGGGGAGAGCTGGTGTCCAGTTGGGCAGCGGCCCGGTTGCGCGCTTCGGTGCGCAGGTTTGAGATGTTACTCGAAGAGCGGTTCATTCCTTTGTCGTGTGGTTTGCGGTGCCCCGCAGTTGTTTGCCGGTGAGGACTTCACGCAGCGCCCAGTCAATGCGGCTCAAAGACTGCTCGATACGCTGGATGTGTTCCTGGTCCTTGGTCAGATAAGCCGAATACTGAATGACCTGCAGGT
>JBLMXE010000134.1:0-5824 GCA_050257615.1 Chlamydiota bacterium
TTAACCAGTCAGAAAAAGTAAAGAATTCCGTCGCCGACGACGGTTCGGACATCGAATAGCAATCCGTGGCATTCTCAATAGTCAGGAGCTTTTGGCAGTCCGAGTTTCCTATTCCCGCACCTTTTGAGCCGCGATGAATGCACTTTTGATCTATCCCGAATGGCCGGACACCTACTGGAGTTTCAAACACGCCCTGCCGTTTGAGGGCAAGAGCTCGGCGTACCCGCCGCTGGGATTGCTGACGGTGGCTTCGCTGCTGCCCAAGCACTGGAACAAGCGGCTGGTAGATACCAACGTGCGCCGTTTGAGCGATGCCGACCTGCGCTGGGCGGATGTGGCCCTGCTGAGCGGCATGCTGGTACACAAGCAGGATCTACAGCAACTGCTGCAGCGCTGCCGGTCACGTGGATTGCGCACGGTGCTGGGCGGGCCGATCACGAGCGGCGTGGCCGAGATTCGCGAATACGCCGATCACGTGGTGGTGGGAGAGGCCGAGGAACTGGTGCCGGAACTGGTGAACGACCTGGAAAGCGGCACCGCCAAGGCGCTTTATACCGCCAGCAACCTGCCCGACCTAACAAGCACACCGCTACCCGACCTGAGCCTGGTAAATCTGAAGAAATACAGCTCGACGGCCATTCAGTTCTCGCGCGGCTGTCCTTTTAACTGCGAATTCTGCGACATCATTGAAATCTATGGCCGGCGCCCGCGCACCAAGCTGCCGGAGCAGGTGGTGGCGGAGCTGGAGCAGTTGCACGAGCGCAGATGGCGGGGCTCGGTCTTTCTGGTAGACGACAATTTCATCGGCAACAAGAAAAAAGTCAAAGAACTGCTGCCGGTGCTGGGGGAGTGGAATTTGAGCCGGGGGCGGCCGTTCACGTTCTTTACGGAAGCTTCGCTCAACCTGGCGGACGACGAAGAACTGCTGCGCATGATGAAGGAGGCGGGCTTCATCCGCGTGTTCCTGGGCATTGAAACGCCGGTGGAGGCGAGCCTGAAGGAAGCGCAAAAGATGCAGAACACGCGGCGCAGTCTGCTGGAGAGCGTGCGCCGCATTCAGAGCTACGGCATGGAAGTGATGGCCGGCTTTATTGTGGGATTCGATAACGATCCGGAGGACATTTTCGAGCGGCAAGTGGAGTTCATCCAGGAAAGCGCGATTCCACTGGCCATGGTGGGGCTGCTGCAGGCGTTGCCGGGGACACAGCTATACCGGCGGCTGAGCAAAGAAGGACGACTGCTGCAGGATGGAGACGGCGACAACTTCGACTGCAACCTGAACTTCATCCCCAAAATGGACCCGCGGCGGCTGGTGGAGGGGTATCGCTCGATTCTGAAGCGGATCTACGACCAGGAGAATTACTACGAGCGGGCGCGGAGTTTTCTGGCCCGCTACCGGCCGGAGTATCATCCGCGGCGGGTGTTCTCGGATTACCGGGCGCTGGCGCGGTCGTTCATCAAGCAGGGCGTGTTCAGCGAAGGGCGTTCCAGCTACTGGAAGTTTATTTTTGACGCGGCCACGCGTTACCGGCACGCCTTTGGAACCGCCATCACGCTGGCGGTGATGGGCTACCACTTCCAAAAGATCACCGAACGGGTGTGCCAGGAGCTGCCCGGACCAGAACTGGAACCGCTGGCAGATTCTTAAATTGCCGGCCGCCTGTGATCATTGCACGGCGGTGAAGGCCTGGTAGAACCAGACGCCGGCGATAACCACGATCAGGGTCCCGGAAGCGGCCCCGAAAACGCGAATAAAGGGGCCGAGGCGGTCGGCCCTGTGCATGATCTCCATCTGCTCCTTTTCCATGTGCGATTCGGCCTCATCGAGGAAGAGCTGGTCGTCTTCGTGCATGGTTAGAGTGCCGCGGTAGATCAGCAGAACCACCAGCACGGTGGTCAAAATGCCCCACAAAATCATCATTCCGAATAGAGCGGTCATGATGCCACCTCGTATCTTCTGCTGATATTTTCAACGGTCAGGCAGATTAGCGCCGAGGACATTAATCACAGAGCGGTGTGATAGGTAGTTGGTAGCTGGTAGTTGGTAGCTGATACGCGGCTACCATGCCCGCGCCTGCCAGGAGGGGGCGGGATGCTGCTGCTGCCACTCCGCGATGCGGGCGTCAGCGGCAGCTAACTGGTCCTTGGTCATGATGGTGCTGATATTCCTTTTGGCTGCGGCAGCGGTCTTGGAACCCTGCTCGGCGGCCAGGCTGAGCCACATGTATCCGGTGACGTAATCCAGGGGCACCCCACGGCCGGCGATGTACATCGCCCCCAGATTGACTCGTGCCGACACTGATCCCTGCTCGGCGGCGCGGCTGAACCAGCGCCAAGCCTCTTTGTAATCCCGGGTAGTGCCCTGACCGGTGCTGTAGAGGAATCCCAGGTTGTTTTCCGCCTCGGGGAAGGACTGCTCCGCCGCCTCTTGAAACCAGTGAAAAGCTTCGGCAGGGTCGCGGGTGACGCCTTCCCCGTCCAGGTACATGGAACCTAGCTCGTTTTGTGCCTGGGGGACACCCTTGCGAGCGGCCTGATTGTAGAGGTTGAGAGCTTCGGCCATGTTGCGGGTGGTGCCTTTGCCGTAGCGGTACATGTAGGCCAGACCGTGCTGGGCGGTGGCCAGCCCCTGCTTGGCGGCCTTGGCCACCCAGTCGAAGGCGGCGGTGTAGCTGCGATGGACGCCCTTGCCGGCGAAGTAGAGATTTCCCAGATTGTTCTGGGCGGCGGCGTTGCCCTGCTCGGCAGCCATGCGGTACCACTTGGCGGCCTGGGCATAATCACGGTCCACACCCAGGCCGTTCTGGTAGAAGTAGCCCAGCCCATTCTGGGCCTTGGTGTGGCCTTGCTCGGCTGCCTTGCGCCACCACTGTACAGCGGCGGCCTGGTCCTTGGCCAGAATAGGGCCACCGCCGCGGTAAGCCGCTCCCAGGATGTACTGGGCCTCGGCGTCGCCGGCCTGGGCGCGGCGCTGGATATCGTGAACTTGGGCGACAGTCAGCACCAGGATGCGGGACTCGGCGGGGTTGCCTGGATCGTGGCCATCCTCAGCCAACAGCAGGAGGGACAGGAAGGCAAGGAGGAAAATCAGGAGGGCGACGAAGCGGACGACGGGTTTCACGGCAGCACCAACGAAGTTTATTTGACTAGCCGATGTTTCATTCTTGTGCGGCCCTGGCGGGGGGTACAGTGATGGCGGCCACAGTCAAATGTGACCATTGATACCATTTGATAGCTACTGATAGTTCTGACAGCCATGGGGCCCCTTCTGCGGAAGGGCGAGTCACGGGCGACGGAGCCCGCTCCACAAAGTAGAAGGGGGACGAGACGCAACGGGTTACGTCTCCAGCGGGGCGGGGTGGTCGAGTACCAAGGTCATGGGCGAATGTATTAGGCGGGCTTGACCGGGAAGGCCAAAGTTGGTTATATTAACGTTCACATTCATGAGGTCCCTTTTCCAGAACGCGGACTGCACAATGACCATGACAACCATGGCCATGCGAATTACAGCGTTTCTGGAGGAGGGTGCCGGGTAAGCTAGATAGCACTTATAAATACCCAAACCCACCGCCAGAAGCGAATCTGGCGGTGGGTTTTTTATTTTGCGTTCAATCCAGCGGCAGTGGGAAGGATGGAAAAGATGTCGCAGGCAGCACAGAGTGGAGAAGAGGGCGGCCAAGAGCGCTCATCAGGAGCCGTGGTGCTCAAGTTTGGCGGAACCTCGGTGGAGGACGCAGCGGCGCTGCGCCGGGTCATCGGGATTGTGAGCCGGCAGGCCAGACCTGCCCTGGTGGTGGTGAGCGCGCTGGCCGGAGTCACAGATCAACTGCTGGCCGCGGGGGAGCAGGCGGGTAGGGTGCATCTGGAAGCAGCGGAGGAGAAGGTGCAGGCCCTGCGGGAGCGGCATGAGCGCGTGGCGCAGGAGTTGCTGGCGGGCACTGCGGCAGACGTGTATGTGAGTTATCTGCAAAGCGAGTGCGAGGGCCTGGCCAAACTGCTGCGGGGGGTGGCGGCGCTGGGCGAGTTCAGCGCGCGCACCTCCGACCGACTGGTGGGAGCGGGAGAACTCCTCTCCAGCCGGTTGCTGGCGGAGGCGCTGCTTCAGGCCGGAAGCGATGCCGTGTGGGTGGACGCGCGCGAGTGCATCGTCACCGATGACGCTTACGGCTGCGCCAGGCCGCTGCGCGCGGAAACGGATGAGCGGCTGGGAAAGCTGGTGCTGCCGCTGCTGGAAAGTGGCCAAGTGCCGGTGCTTGCGGGCTTCATCGGGGCGAGCAGCGAGGGCACACCTACTACCTTAGGGCGGGGAGGCTCGGATTTCTCTGCCGCACTGGTGGCCGCGGGAGTGAATGCGCGCGCGCTGGAGATCTGGACGGATGTGGACGGCATCATGACCGCCGATCCGCGGCTGTGTCCGGATGCGCGCCTGATTGCGGACATCAGCTTTGCGGAGGCGGCGGAGCTGGCACAGGCTGGGGCCAAAGTGCTGCATCCGGCCACGCTGCTGCCGGCCACGGAGAAAAATATTCCCGTATACGTGCGCAACTCGCGGCGGCCGCAGAGCCGGGGCACGCGGATTGTGCCGGAAGGAGCGCGGCATGCGGGGGTGCGGGCCATCACCGCCAAGCGCGGGGTGGTGATCGTGGAGGCTCGCTTGCGGCGGCCAGCCGAGGCGCATAGCCTGCAACAGATTCTCAAAGCCTGTGAGGGGTACAACCTCGACCTGTGCTCGCTCTCGCGGCAGAGCGTGGTTCTGCTGATGGATTCCAAGCAGGCGGTGCGGCACCTGGGGCGCGAGTTGCGGGATGTGGCGGAAGTTCATGGCGAAAATCACAAGGCGATTGTGCGCGTTTTCGGCGAGCGCATTGGCCGGCGCAGCAGGGTGGTGGGGCAGATCTTTCATGCTCTGGATGGGATCGAAGTCCGCCTGGCCTGCCCCGGTGAAGGCGAGCGCAACCTGACGCTGGTGGTGGATGAGGATCAGGCAGGAGAATCGGTGCGGCGCCTGCATAGCCTGTTCTTCCCCACCTCCAGGCAGGCGGCACAGGAACTTACCCAGGCAGGTGTGCAATGAACGCCAGCCCATCCATTCTTGTTTCGGAACAACCGCCGGTTGCGCTGGGAGCGCAGCCGCGATGCCGCATCGCGCTGCTGGGATTCGGCACGGTAGGCCGCTCGGTGGCCACCATCCTGCAGGGCGGCTCGTTTCCCCAGCTGCGACTGGAGCTGATTTACAACCGCCGCGTGGACCGCAAGAAAGTACCGTGGGTTGCGCCGCAGGTACGCTGGACCGATGACATCGAGCAGGCGCTGGCCTCCGACAGCGATGTGGTGCTGGAGCTGGCGGGCGGACTGGAGCCGGCGTATTCGTGGGTAAAACGGGCGCTGCTGCTGGGAAAATCGGTGGTAACCGCCAATAAGAAGCTGATTGCGGCGCATGGCCCGGAGCTGCTGGAGCTGGCGCGGCGGCAGGGCTGCCGGCTGGAGTTTGGCGCGGCCGTGGCGGGAGGCGTGCCGGTGCTCTGCGGCGTAAATCCCGGGCTGAGCGGCGATCACCTGCTCAAGTTGTGCGGCATCCTTAACGGCACGTGCAACTACATTTTGCACGCCATGGAAAGCCGCGGCGTGACCCTGGAGGCGGCGCTGCGGGAAGCGCAGCAGAAAGGCTACGCCGAGGCCGATCCCTCGGACGACGTGGAAGGCCTGGACGCACGCGCCAAGCTGGCGATCCTGGTGCGCAGCGGATTCCACCTGCAGATTGATCCCGAGCAGATTGCGGCACAGCCGATCCTGGGGGTGCAGCCGGCTGATTTCCGCTATGCGC
>JBLMXE010000135.1:0-5023 GCA_050257615.1 Chlamydiota bacterium
TCTCATTCGCGTCTCCTGGCCGAATGACGCTCAGGTTGGGAATGGCGCGCAGGCTCATCAGATGCTCGATGGGCTGGTGCGTGGGCCCGTCTTCGCCCAAGCCGATGCTGTCGTGGGTGAAAACGAAAATGGAATGCACATTCATCAGCGCCGCCAGGCGAATGGAGGCGCGCATGTAATCAGAAAAGATCAGGAAGGTCGAGCCGTATGGAATTATGCCGCCATGCAGTGCCATGCCGTTCACGATGGCGCCCATGCCGTGTTCGCGCACGCCAAAGTGGAGGTTGCGCCCGCCGTCGCTGCCCAGGCCGATGTCGCCATAGGCGGTGAGCGTGGTCTTGGTCGAAGGCGCCAGGTCGGCGGAACCGCCCACCAGCGCCTGCACCGGGCCGGCGATGGCGTTCATGGCCTTGCCGGAAGCATCGCGCGTGGCCATGCCCTTGGCATCGGCGGGAAACACCGGCAACTGCGCATCCCAGCCCTGCGGCAGCTGGCCGCCCATCATGGGCTGCAGGTCGTGCGCCAGCTGGGGATAGCGGCTGCGGTATTCGTCGAAGCGCTCTTTCCATTCCGCTTCCAGAACTTCTCCGCGGGGCACGGCTTCGCGGAAATGGGCCAGGGCGGCTTCGGGAATGTAGAAATCGGGCTGCAAAGGCCAGCCCAGCTTCTGTTTGGTAGCCTTGACGTTGTCCGCGCCCAGCGCTTCGCCGTGCACGGCGGCGGTATCCTGCAGCGGGCTGCCATAGCCGATGTGGGTGCGCACCGCGATCAGCGAGGGCTGGTCTTCGTGCGCCTGGGCCAGGCGAATGGCGGCTTCCACAGCGTCCAGGTCGTTGCCGTCGGGCACGGTCTGCACGTGCCAGTGATAAGCGCGGAAGCGTTCGACCACGCTCTCCGTGAAGGCCAAATCGGTCGAACCCTCGATGGAAATGTGGTTATTGTCGTAGAGATAAATCAGCTTGCCCAGTTTGAGGGTGCCGGCCAGGGAAGCGGCTTCGGCGGAGATGCCCTCCATCAGGTCGCCATCCGAAACGATGGCGTAGGTGTAGTGGTTCACCACTCCCAGTTCTTCCTTGTTGAAGCAGGCGGCCAGGTGCGCCTCGGCCAGCGCCATGCCCACGCCCATACCGAAACCCTGGCCAAGCGGGCCGGTAGTGGCTTCGATGCCACGGTCAATGTTGTACTCGGGATGGCCCGGGGTCTCGCTGCCCCACTGGCGGAAATGTTTCAGCTCCTCCAGCGGCATGTTGTAGCCGTATAAGTGCAGGAGGGAGTAGAGCAGTGCGCAGCCGTGCCCGGCAGAGAGAATGAAGCGGTCGCGATTAAACCAGCGCGGATTGCGGGGATTGTGGCGCAGGAAGCGGTCCCAGAGCACGTAGGCCATGGAGGCCGCGCCCAGCGGCAGCCCAGGATGTCCGGAATGCGCCTTCTCCACCTGGTCCACCGCCAGCATGCGCAGGGTGTTCACGCACAGGCGGTCAAGCTCGCTGCCCTTAGGTTGGCCCTGGGAAATCGCTTCCTCAGTAGCCGGCAAATTCTTCAGTCCGGATGTCATCCTCATCCACCTTTGTGTCAATCAACATTTTGCGCATGGCGGCCACCATGGCAGGAGGCCCGGCCAAATAATAACTGGACCCTTCAAATTGTTCAGATATTTGACCAGCATGGCCCGGTCAATGAAACCGCACTCGCCCTCCCCGGTCCGCTTCGATTTCGGCATTCGGTTCCAACCAGTGTTTGATTAAGACCGTCGCGCCCGGGTTTCATTTTCCGAGTAGCCGGCGGCCTGGCAATTATGTCGCAGCCATTCCGGCGGCGAGCCTGTCAAAACTTCTATAATACATCCGGCCGCTGCGTCCTTCTACGATCCCGCATACCTATCGTATTACGATATGATTGACTTTGGGAAATGGGCCATGCTTCACGTTCCCCGGCGAGCCCCGCCTCACCCCGTTTACAGTTCCCACTCTAGCGAGCACAATAATGCGGTTGCCCCGATGTGTCTCTGCAACGGCATCTGGGCAGGAAGGCAGCCTGATCGCACATGCCGGCAAAAGACCGCGTTCAATTGGTAATCGCCGATGTGGATGGCACCCTGGTCACGCAGGACAAGGTGCTGACCGAGCGTTCCCGCCAGGCGGTGCGCCAAATGCAGGCCGCGGGCATCGCCTTCACCATTACCAGCGGCCGTCCGCCCATGGGCATGAAGATGCTGATCGAACCGCTGGGGCTGAAGGATCCTATTGCCGCCTTCAACGGCGGAGTTATTGTGCGCCCTGACCTTTCCGTCCTGCACCAGCATCTTCTGCCCCAGGCCGCCGCCCAAAGCGCCTGCGAAATTATTGACCAGCACGGCCTCGACGTCTGGCTCTATACCGGCCAGGACTGGTTCGTGCGCAAGCGCCAGGCCCCCCATGTGGACCGCGAACAGTGGACGGTGAAGTTCCCGCCCAAGGTGGCGTCCAGCTATGACGGGTTGCTGGGGCAGACGGCCAAACTGGTGGGCGTGAGCGACGACTATGCGGCAGTGGCCAACTGCGAGCAGGACGTGCAGAGGCAGTGCGGCCAAGAGGTTTCTGCCTCCCGCTCCCAGCCCTATTACCTGGACGTGACCCATCCCGAAGCCAACAAAGGCGCGGTGGTCACGGTGCTTTCGCAGATGCTCAAGATTCCGCCGGAAAAGATCGCCACCGTTGGCGACGGCCCTAACGACGTGCTCATGTTCCGGCGCAGCGGCGTCAGCATCGCCATGGGCAACGCCAGCAATGAGGTAAAGCAGGCGGCCAGATTTGTGACCGCTTCCAACCAGGAAGACGGCTTCGCTCAGGCCATGGAGCGCTTCGTGCTCGAAGGTTAAGCGGGACGGTTCGTATCAGGGCATGACTTCAGTCGTGCCGCCCCCGGTCGCGAGCAGCGCCGGCTTCAGCCACTGAGCCCTATTCCCAGCGCCTGAAAGCCATTTTCTCAGGACGGCCGTTCCGCACCGGGGTGCATACGTTCCGCCGCCTTTCCCATACAATAAGCATGTGAAATCCACAATTTTCCTGGTGGAGGACGATGCCGACATCGCCCGCCTGGTGCGCCATCACCTGGAGGCCGCCGGCTTTGGAGTGCGTTCGTTTCCCTCCGCGGCGGGCGTGATGGCCGAAGCCGAACAGCAACGGCCTTCTTTGCTTCTCTTGGACATCATGGTGCCGGGTGGCGACGGGCTCGACCTCTGCCGCCGGGTACGGGAAACCGCGGCCATTGCCGCTACACCGGTCATCTTTCTCACCGCCCGCACCGCCGAGTCCGACCGCGTTCTAGGCCTGGAACTGGGCGCCGACGACTACATCACCAAGCCCTTCAGCCCGCGCGAACTGGTGGCCCGGGTGAAGGCGGTGCTGCGCCGCTTCGAACAGCCGCTCCAGCCGGCCACGGTCAAGCTCGATGATCTGGAAATTGACACCGGCGCCATGATTCTCAAGGTGCGGGGCAAGAATGTGCCCGCCACCGCCACCGAATTTCGCCTGCTGGAATACCTGGCCCGCCACGCCGGACGCGTCTTCACCCGCGACCAGTTGCTGGATGCGGTGTGGCGCGACACCGCTTACGTGACCCCGCGCTCGGTGGACGTGTACGTGCGCCGCATCCGGGAGAAGATTGAGCGCGATCCGGAGAATCCCCGCTACCTGCGCACCGTGCGCGGCGCCGGCTACCGCTTCGAGGTCCCGCGGTGAAGAAGCGCATCTTCTTCAAGCTGCTGGGCGCTTTCCTGCTGGTCATCGCGGTAGCCACCGCCACTCTGGATTTTGCCGTGCGCCGGGCCTGGGAAATTTCCCTGCGGCGCGAACTCGAGACCACGCTCACGCAGAAGGCGCGCCTGTTTGCCGCACAAGTGGAGCACGAACGCGACCGCCGCGCGCTGCAGGAGATTGCCAACGAGGTCTCTCAGGCGGCCGACGCCCGCGCCACCATTATTGATTCGAATGGCAAGGTACTGGCTGACACTCGCGCCGATCCCGCCGAGATGGAAAATCACGCCACTCGGCCCGAGTTCATCGCCGCCCTGCACGGCAAAGATGGCAGTGCCCAGCGGGTGAGCCATACCGTGGGCATTCCCTTTCTTTATGTAGCGGCGCCCATTTCTGGCGGGGCCGTGCGCCTGGCTTATCCGCTTTCCTCGATTGCCCAGCGGGTGCGACATGTGCGCCTGCAGTTGCTGTTCGCTTCCGGGCTGGCGCTGCTGGTAGCCCTCCTGCTGGCGGCCGCTATCTCCCAAGCCATTTCCCGCCGCCTGCATCGCATCGTGGCCTTTGCCGAGCAAATTGCGGCCGGCGATCTGACGGCGCGTATTAAGGAAGCTTCCGGGGACGAGATTGCCCACGTTGCCGCCGCGCTTGACCGCACCGCCCGCCAACTGGAGCACAGCTTCGCCGACCTGGAGACCGGGCGCAAGCAACTGGAAACCCTGCTCAACAGCATGCAGGACGCGGTGCTGGCCGTCTCCGCCGCGGGCAAGGTGGAGTGGTCGAACGGGGTGATGAAGCGCCTGGCCTACGGGCACGTGCGGGTTGGCGCGCCCCTGGTGGAAACCATGCGCGACCCCGACTTTCTTCGCGCCGTTGATGAAGCCCTGCGCACGCGCCAGGTCCGGACGGCGCGCGCCAGTTCTCTGGCCGCAGGACGCAGCTTCGACGTGATTGCCGCTCCCCTGCCCGGCGGCGGCGCGGTGGTGGTGCTGCACGATCTGACGGAAATTGAGCGCGTGGAAAAGACGCGCCGCGACTTTATCGCCAACGTCTCTCATGAACTGCGCACGCCGCTGACTTCCATCCAGGGCTATGCGGAAACCCTGCTCGATTCAGGAGGCAACGGCAACACCCGCGAATTTTTGGAGATCATCCGCAAGAACGCCGCCCTCATGAGCCGCCTGACCGAAGACCTGCTGACCCTGGCGCGGGTGGAATCGGGCGAAACCGAATTTTCCCTGCAGCCCCACTCCGCTTCCGGATTGCTGCGCGAGGCTCAACAGAATTTTCAG
>JBLMXE010000136.1:0-3282 GCA_050257615.1 Chlamydiota bacterium
GCGTCCTCGATTACGGCTGCGGCCTGGGTGGATCGGCGCCATTTTTGAAGGAAATCCTGCATCCGGAGCGCATTTTGGGGGTGGATATTGACCCGGAATTGCTAGTTCAGGCCAGCCGGGAGCACGCGGGAGAAACCATAAAATTCGAGAATTGCCACCATTTTTTCGCCCATTCTGAGTTCCATTTGGCCTTTTGCAACGGGGTTTTTCATCACATTGAGCCCGGGCAGCGCCCCGCCGCTCTCCGCTACATCTTCAACTCCCTGGTTCCTAATGGAATGCTAGCTTTCTGGGAAAACAACCCCTGGAATCCCGCCACCCGCTACCTGATGGGAAGATGTGAGTTTGACCGGGGAGCTCCGCCCATTAGTTTAAGACATGCTGTAAGTCTATTGCTGAGCAATGATTTCCAGGTCGTGGACAAGACCACCTATTTCTACTTTCCGCGCTGGTTGAAGGGGTTGCGGGTGCTGGAGCCGGCTCTTTCTCGATTGCCATTGGGGGCGCAATACCTGATCCTGGCTCGCAAGCTTGGCTGAGTTGTAGAGAGCCTTTCGCCACGGGAGCATAAGTTATACTCCGCCCATGCCCTCCTCGGTGACCGGGCGCGCGTCCCCTAAGCCTGGACTCAAGCCGTTGATCCTGCTTGCCTTGACCGCCATGCTGGGGATGCACATCTGGGTATTCTTCACGCTGCGGCAGGAAATTCGGCAGGGATATCCCGACTTCATCGCCTTTTACAGCGTTGGCAAGTGTGTGCAGCGAGGTCTGGGCCCGCAGTTGTATGACTTGGCGACGCAAGCGCGTGTGCAGCAGGAGTTCGCTCCCACGCTGGAGAAGCGGAATCAGCTGTTTCCCTGGGTCCACCCGCCCTTCGAAGCATTGATATTCGCCGCCCTGGCTGGGCTTTCTTATCCGGCCGCCTACTGGACCTGGAATACCATAAGTGCCATCGCGCTGGTTGTTTTCATCCTGGTGCTGAATCCCTTCCTTCCGCGATTGCGCAGCGTTTCGCCCGCTTTGCCATACCTGTGTGCGTTCGCGTTTTTCCCCATTCTTGACTGTCTGCTGCAGGGGCAGGACTCCATCCTGCTGCTACTGCTGTTCGGACTGACATTCGCGTCGCTGAAGAGGGAGCGCGATTATGCCGCAGGCGCCTGGCTGGGATTGGGATTGTTCCGCTTCCAATTGGTGCTGCCGTTGCTAGTGGTTATCGCCTATCAGCGGAAGTGGAAGACTCTAGCCAGCTGCGCGGCGGTGGGAGGGGGATTGGCGGCGGTGTCGGCGGTGGTGGTGGGGTGGCGGGGATTGCTCAACTACCCTGCTGCCGTGCTGGCCTGCAATCGTATCCTGCAGGGTTCCGGAGTCGCCTGGAATAAGGCAATGCCCAACTGGCGCGGCATTGTGGATCATCTTCTGGGCGCGGGCACGGTGGCCGGAAGAGCCGTCATCCTGGCCGGCTCGATCGCATTTTTGGGGCTGGCCCTGTGGCGCAGTCAGGGTGAGCCACGGCGTCCCGGCTTTGATCTCAGTTTCTCTCTAGCGGTTGTGGTTGCGGTGCTGACCAGCTACTACCTGTTTGCGCACGACCTGGTCATGCTCCTTCTCCCTTTGTTATTGACGGCCGAAGCCCTGCTTACGGAAACCATGACCCGACCCGCGCGTATTTTTCTGACCGCCGCCGTGGGGTTGTTGTTCTTTAGCCCGCTTTATTTTGTGCTGTGGGTTCGTTATCACCGCTTTAGCTTTCTGTTCTGGGTGGTGGCGTTGTTAGCTGCAGGACTGAGCATGGCGCTGGGAGGGAAAGGAGAGGCGCGATTGACGCAGTCGGCGGCGGAAAGCGAGTCCTGAGCTGCCACGAATTCGCCCTCGACCCCGGACCCCACCTCCTCTACAATCTGGCGAACTGATCAGGCGCAGGCGCTCCCTTTGAGCCAGGCTCAAATCCGCAAGGCAGGTCTCTTCTATCTGGTGTGGGTGATGTTCTCCTACTGCACCGGAGGACCCTTCGGGCTGGAGGACCAGGTCACCACCTCCGGCCCGGGCATGACCCTGATCTACCACCTGGTGCTGCCGCTTTTCTGGTGCATTCCCATCTCGCTGGTGGCGGCGGAACTGACCACGGCCATGCCGGTAGAAGGCGGCTTTTACCGCTGGACGCGGGCCGGATTCGGCGACTTCTGGGGCTTCCTGGCGGGCTGGTGGAACTGGTCGGCATCCTTCCTGCTGGGAAGCAGTTACGCCGTGATGTTCAGTGACTACCTGAGCTTTTACTTTCCCTCGCTGGTAGGCTGGAAGCACTATGCGCTTTCGCTCGCCATCATTGCCCTGATCACGTATGTGAATGTGCGCGGCATCCAGGTGGTGGGCAAGCTGGCGACGTTTCTGGAACTGATGGTGCTGCTGCCGGTTGCGGTGATGTGCGTGGTGGCGCTGGGCAAGTGGCAGCACAATCCGTTCACGCCACTGGTGCCGCCGCATGGGCCGGTCTTCAAGGTGTTCGGCGTGGGACTGGCGCTGGGATTGTGGCTCTATTCCGGCTACGAGCAGCTCTCCACCGTGGCCGGCGAGGTGGAGAACCCGCAGCGCAGCTATCCGCGGGCGCTGGCCTGGGTGGTGCCGCTTTCCATCGCCACCTATTTTCTGCCGACACTTTGCGCGCTGGGGGCGCTGGGCGACTGGCAGCAATGGCACACCGGGTATTTCTCTACCGCCGCGGAACTGATCGGCGGGCCCTGGCTGGGATTTTGGATGACTCTCTCGGCGACGGTGGCCAGCGTTTCGCTGCTCAACAGCACCGTGTTGGCCAGCACGCGCATGCCCTTCGCCATGGCAGAGGACGGCTACATCTCCCGCGGACTGACGCGGCAGCACCCACGCTACGGCACGCCGGCAACCGCCATCGTGATCTCGTGCGCCATCTACGCGGTGTTCGCCTGGCACTCGCTGACCCAGCTGATTTCGGTTTACATCTGGCTGCGCATCGCGACTTCGCTGCTGACCGTGCTCTCCGCCTGGAAACTGCGGCAGAAAGCGCCCGAGTTGCCGCGCGCGTTTCGCATACCCTGGGGACGGAAGGGCCTGATGTACGCCGTGCTGGCGCCAGTGGTGATGAGCGGAGTGGCGTTGCTGGGCAGCGATCCCTTCGGCTGGAAGTGGGGGCCGGCGGCACTGTTGCTGGGCCCGGTGGCGTATCTCTTCTTCCGACGGCGCCCGGCGATGGCAGCGGCGGAGGCAAGCTCGCGCTAGTCGTATAAACGGGTCGCGGGGCGATATAATGCC
>JBLMXE010000137.1:0-5952 GCA_050257615.1 Chlamydiota bacterium
TAACTACGTCTACGATCACGCCCGGGAAGGGCCGCGTCGCCGAGCCAGGTTTGGCGGCAATCGCGCCTGGCAGCGGCGTAATCATGATCATGCCGGTTTCGGTCTGCCACCAGGTATCCACGATGGGGCAACGGTTGTGGCCAATCACGTCGCGATACCACATCCACGCTTCCGGGTTGATGGGTTCGCCCACCGTGCCCAGCAGGCGCAGGCTATCGAGCTTGTGCTTGCGCGGCCACTGCTCCCCCCACTTGATGAAGGTGCGGATGGCGGTAGGCGCGGTATAGAACACGCTGACCTTGTGCCGGTCAATGATGCGCCAGAAGCGGTCGGGCTCGGGATGGTTGGGCGCGCCTTCGTACATCAGGCTGGTGGCGCCGTTCTGCAGCGGCCCGTAAATGATGTAGCTGTGGCCGGTGACCCAGCCGATGTCGGCAGTGCACCAGTAGGTGTCTTCCTCCTTCAGATCGAAAACCCACTTGGTGGTGATGTAGGTGCCGACGGAATAGCCGCCGGTGGTGTGCACTACGCCCTTGGGCTTGCCGGTCGTTCCGGAAGTGTAAAGGATGTAGAGCGGGTGTTCGGCATCGAGCGGCTCGGCCGGGCAGGGATTGCTGTTTTCCACCGCCATCAGCTCGTGCCACCAGTGGTCGCGCCCTGGCTCCATATGGATCTGGTGGCCGGTGCGCTTGTAAACGACTACCTGCTTCACCGAAGGGCAAGCGGGTAGCGCCTCGTCCACCTGTTTCTTCAGGTGAACTTCGGAGCCGCGGCGGTAAGCGCCATCCTGGGTAATCACGGCCACCGCCTGCGCATCGGTGATGCGGTCCACCAGCGCGTTGGCGGAGAAGCCACCAAACACCACCGAGTGCACCGCTCCGATGCGCGCGCAGGCCAGCATGGCAATAGGCAGCTCCGGCACCATGCCCATGTAGATGGCCACGCGGTCGCCCTTGGCAATGCCCAGAGACTTGAGCACGTTGGCGAACTTCTGCACCTCGACATGCAGTTGCTGGTAGGTCAGGGTGCGCACGTCGCCCGGCTCGCCTTCCCAGATGATGGCGGCCTTGTTCTTGCGCCAGGTCTGGACATGGCGGTCCAGGCAGTTATAGGAAAGGTTGAGCTGCCCGCCGACAAACCATTTAGCCCACGGAGCTTGCCACTCCAGCACTTTGTCCCATGGCTTGAACCAGTGCAGCTCGCTGGCGATGTTGCCCCAGAAGGTTTCCGGATCGCGCTCGGCCTCGGCGTAAAGACGCTCGTACTCGGCCAGGCTCTTGATGTGCGCCTTTTGGCTGAACTCCGCCGGTGGCGAAAAGCTGCGGCTCTCCTGCAGGACGGAGTCAATGCCGGCGGCGTGCGGCTGCGTGGCGGTGTCGTGGGCCATGGGTCTCCTCGGCGATAGGCGCCATAGTACAACGCGGTGCGGACTGACAGGTACTGGGAACTCAGCTCCCTGCTTCCAACAGCGACTCCACGCGGTAGCCGCCCTCGGCGGCGGCGCGCAGACGGGCCTCGATCTGCTGTTCCAGGGCGCGAACTTTCTCCCCATCAGCTTGCGGCTCCTTGGCCAGCTTGAGCAGAGCCGGCAGCGCCATCCACCACAGCAGGCGCTCGTAGGGCTCCTTCACGAAATAGCGCATGCCGTCCCATTCGTGAACGCCGATTACCCACGCCACATCGGGATCGTGCTCCCAGCTGAAAAGGGTGGTGGCGCGACCGGGAACCAGATCCGCCCCGGGAGCCCAGCCGGCATGGGCGAAGGCCGCGCGGATGCGCGCCGCTGCCCGCCAGCGTTCATCGTCCGTGAGGCCGAGTTTGGCCATGGCATCGGCGATGGCTTCGCGCAGATGAATGGAATCATACATTTGTGCGGCCGCTGGTTCCGGCTCCTGGGGATCGGACAACTCGCCCAGCGCGCGCACGGCGCACCAGCCCAGCACCGTGCCCCAGATGGGCAAGGCGGTTTTGGGATCGGCGCCGGCGGCAGGCAGGACGTGGCGCGCCTCTTCCGGCCAGGGCTGGGAGAAGTAATGCTCCAGGTCAGGAATGCGCAGCGCTGCTTCCAGCTGCTCGCAGATTTCACCGGCCACCACATCCATCTGCCCACGCCACGGATGCGCGGGACCAAGGCCAGCTTCTTCGCCCCCGGCGCTGGCGGCAAAACGCCGCGCCTCCTCCACCAAGCGGCGGGCGCGGCGGCAGGCATCCTGCACCAGTTCAACTGCAGGACGCTTAAGTTCGACCAGCTCGGGCTGGGCGGCGCATTCGGCGAACTCGGCCACCAGTGCGGGATCAAGCAGAGCTCGTAGCGCGTCGTGCACTGGCTGCAGTTCCAGCTGGCGCAGCGCATCATCCAGGCTGGAGACGCCGTGGCCGGCCAGCATGTCGCAAAGAACGCCCCAGGGCCGGCCATCGCGGTCAGAGATGTCGCGCCAGTCGAGAAACACGTGGCACTGGTAAGCGTGCAACTCCAGGTGCAGGCCGCGCTCGGCCACATCGCGCGCGCGCTGCAGAAACTCCTGGCCGGTGAAGCTGTCGCGAAAGGCGACGAACATGGAAGGGTCGCCGGACAGTCCGAAGGATTCGCCCAGGCTGCGCTGGCGGATGCGCTTGCCGCCGCCGGGCAGCTTCTCTGCCTGGCTCGCCGAAATGCGCACCCAGCCTCGGGTGCTGGCGTAGCGATTGTGGTACACCACCAGCGCGCGATGCTCACCCAGGCGGTTGGAGTAGGCAAAGACGTCTTCGTTCACCCAGCCGTCGTCGGTGTAGAAGTCGTAGAGCAGGAAGTCGCGCACCTCGGCGAACAGCGGCCGCCGGTGCAGCAGCGGTGAAATTTCTCGCTCGTGCCGTGCGACCAGCCAAGAATCGGGAGTTTCCTGGTAGTAAGCGCGGCGGTATTCCATGCCATAGCGCTCGGTAAAACCTTCGATCTGCCCATGCCCGAACATGGGCAAGCCGGGCAGCGTCACCATCATGGTGCAGACACCGAAATACTTGTCGCCTTTGCCGAACTGATCCACCGCGGTGCGCTCATCGGGATTGTTCATGAAGTTGACGTAGCGCTTGAGCACGTCGGGGTCGAACTCCAGCGTGTTCTTCATCACGCTGCGGTAGTTGGCGTTTTCCTCGTCGCGCAGCATGTTCATGAAGGCGGAGTTGTACACGCGGTGCATGCCCAGGGTGCGCACGAAGTAGCCTTCCATCAGCCAGAAGGCCTCGGCTAGCAGCAGGGTGTTGGGAGCCTCCGCGGCCACGCGGTCCACCACCTCGCGCCAGAATTCCTTGGGCATGGCGGCGTCGAACTGTTCTTTGGTCAGGCCGTGCTCGGCGCGCGAAGGAATAGCGCCGCCGGTGCCGGGCTGGGGGAACCACAGGCGCTGGTAGTGGCGCTTGGTGAGGGTCATGGCGGCATCGAAGCGGATGATGGGAAAAAGCCGGGCCACGTGCAGGATGGTCTGGATCACCGCCTCGCGCACGTCGGGGTGCAGGTAGTTGAGCTGCGCAGTGTCGTTCCAGGGAAAGCTGGTGCCGTCGTTGCCGTGGTAGATGAAGCGCGTGTCGCCCGTCCAGCGGTCGAGGCGCCGAAAAGTCACAGCCGCATCGCTGCGGTTGTAGTAGTGGTCGTCAATCTTAATTTCCACTCGGCCATCGCTGGAAAGATCCGGTCCGTTGAACGAGTACGCAGGATACGGACTGTACGGCAAGGAGAGGAACCAGTCGGGGTGTTCGATGACCCAGCGCGAATCAATGCCCATGTGGTTGGGCACCATGTCGCTGGCCAGGCGGATGCCGCGCGCCCAGGCGCGGTCGCGCAGGTTGGTGCAGGCCGGTTCCCCGCCCAGATCCTCGGCGATGGTGTAGTCGGCGAGCGAGTAGGCGGAGGCCACCGCTTCCGGGTTGCCGGTGAGCTGCTTGATGTGCTGCGAAGCTTTGCTGCGCTCCCACACCCCGATCAGCCACAGCGAGTTGAATCCCCGGCGGGCGAGCAGGTCGAGTTCCTCATCCGGTATCTGGTCGAGGCGGTGGATGTTGCGGCCATAGAGCTTGGAGAGCTGGTCCAGCCACACGTACACGCTTTTGGCCATCAGCACCGTGCTGGGCATCCACTCCAGGTCGGGGCTGAAGCGCTCATACTCGAATTCGGAAAAGTGAGGGATGGCGGCGGCGCTGGAATCGCCCAGCCCCAGCGGCCCGCCGAAATGCACGCCCGGCGGGTGGAAGCGCATCCAGATGGCGACCTCTTCCTCTTTCAGCACGTCCAGCGCGGTCAGCAGGCGGCGTATCAGATCGCCCAATAAATCTTTCCACTTTTCACGGATATAGGCCAGTTGCCCGGCCAGCGAGTCGGGCGACGCCAGGGCCGGCGCGCGCAGCAAGTCCACCAAGTTCTGATTCTCGGGGCCGAAGCGCGGCCGGGTTTCGAAGTAATCTCGCAGCGCCGCCGTCAGCTTGGAATAAGCCGTTTTCGATGCCAGCAGCTCATCATCGAACAGCTCCTCGAACGGCTTGAACGCCGGGTTGAGGTTGGCCAGCCAGAGAAGGATCAGCTCCTCCATGGCTATGGCACGATGGGGCACGCCGGCGGTGGATTCGCGCAGCCACTCCGCCGCGGTCTTCTCACCACGATACACAGCTACGGTGGGAAAGTGGTCGGCAAAGCTTTCGAGCGTGCGGCCCAGCATTTCCGGGCCGAGGCGCGATTCAAACCAGGTGAGCGCGTCGAACATGGCGCGGGGATCGCGCTGTTTGCGGTAGAGCTCCACCAGTGCATGTAGAACTTCATCAATCAGCCCCATGGCGTTGAGCGCGCCAGGGTTGACGGCCAGCTCCGGGTGCCGCTCGGCCTCGCGCACCTGGTTAATGCGCTTGGCGAACTCGCGGCTGGCGGCAAGATTGGCGAACACCACGTTGCCGGTGAGCGAGAACAGAAGCTCGTCGAAGCGGTAGCGGTCGCGCGCCGTGCGCGAAACGTGGAACTCGTAGGTGGCGTCCGGCCTCATTTGGCAGCAGATATAGTATCGGAAACCCGGAGTGGCGGCATCTTGCGGTTAGATGATGCCTCGGGCGCCATCTGTCACCTGCAAAAAACCTTTACCACAAAGGCCACAAAACCTTCACCACAAAGGACACGAAGGCTCACCAAGGTATTCAAGAAGCAGGAATTCGGTCGGGAAACTGAATCTTGGAAGTCGAACTTTGTTCCCTGAGATATTGATTTTTCTTTCCTTCGTGATTCTTCGTGACCTTTGTGGTGAAGTCTTGAATTTGCCTTTGTGGTCCTTCGTGTCCTTTGTGGTGAAGCTCTTGTGGTCAGGGTTGGCGATAGCCGGGGCCGCGCAGCACCTTGCCCGGCAAAGCGTTCGTCATCTTGCCCCCGTCAATCACCGCCACGCCGTTGACCAGCACATACTCCATGCCCTGCGAGAGCTGGTTGGGATTCTCGAAGGTGGCGACGTCGCGGATGGTGGCCGGATCGAACACCACCACGTCCGCCCACATGCCCTTTTTCAGCACGCCGCGGTCGGTCAGGTGCATGCGCTGTGCGGGCAGGGCGCTGAACTTGCGGATGGCGTCGGGCAGGCTGAGCTTGTGTTCTTCCCGAACATATTTGCGCAGAATGCGGGGAAAAGTGGCGTAGGCGCGGGGATGCGGGTGCTCTTGGCCGAGCAATCCCGTGGGCGCCGTTCCTGAAGAATCGTTGTCCACCGACACCCAGGGCTGCTGCAGCGCCAGCACCACGTCGGGCTCCGACATGCCGAACACGGCTACGCCGGTGAAAGCGTCGTCCTTGATCAGCAGGTCACAGAGGGTATCAATCGGGTCTTCATGCCACATCTGGGCCACCTGCGCCAGCGTCTTGCCCTGCTACGGCAGCAGCTGCGGGTTGTGCTCCACGCCGATGAGCACGCCATCCGGACCTGGGACTTCATCCCTTTCGTTGTCCCACTT
>JBLMXE010000138.1:0-8576 GCA_050257615.1 Chlamydiota bacterium
TTAGGATGTGTCCGCTCTGGCACTCCCACCAATCCATGGCCACAACTCTGGCGCCGGTTGACTCACGGGAAGTCGTGAGATGCGACCATTGCAAGCTAGTCCAGTTTCGCACTTCTAACAACCTCTGCCGCCGCTGCCACGTAAGCCTGGACGAAGAAGAGCCGGAAATCACGGCCACGCCCCAGGCAGCCATCGCGCCTCCAACCCATAGTCATTTGCCCGGCCACCTGCAGCTGGCCTCCTCCATCCGCTCCTTGCGCCAGCGCAGCGGGCTGAGCCAACGGCAACTGGCCATGCGCATGAGCGTGCCGCGCACCTACGTCTCCAAAATCGAGAATGAGAAGGCCACGCCCACGCTCTCCTCCCTGGAACGGCTGGCGCGCGCCCTGGAGGTCACCGTCCCCGAACTGCTGAATGGGGGCGAGCGCACCCGCCAGGAAGAGATGCGCGAACTGATGAGCGACAATTTTATCGCGGAGATCATGCCTTTTGTCTCCCAGCTCAGCGCCATGCAGCTCAACAGCGTGCTGGCGCAGGTGCGCGACCTCACTCTGCGTCCGCGTAGAAGCGCCTAGAGAGCATGTGTGGGAACGGGGCTCTGCCCCGTCCAGTCCGGGTCGAAGACCCGGGCCCATACAAGCCAAATTTTTCCGGGCCACAACGCCAACCACTTGCCGGGGCTAACCAGCCCCGGCAATTTTTTGACGGCTGGAGTCAGGGCTCGGGAGTCGGGCGTCGGCGAGGCATCTGCTCCATCGCAAGCGCTTTCCACTCTGACCGCTGCGTCCACAATAATCTTTCGGAAGGGCACAGCTTTAGCTGTGCCGGGCAGTGTCCGTTTATTTCTGTCATCCCGAGCGAGCGCGACTCGAGCTTGCGAGAGGAGCGCGAGTCGAGAAACCTTCCGTTTCTCTCGCCAGACTCTCTGCTTGGGCTGAATCCACATGCCCTCATGCAGCATCTCTCTCTACGTCATGAGTGTAGATCTCCTTAGCCACACGCTTTCTCCTCTAAGCGGAGAGAGCGCCGCCGTTCCGAGCAGCGCAGGTACTTTGTCTTCGGACAGCTCCGCCGCCGTATTCGACGCATACTCCCGGGCAGTGGTGGGCGCGGCCGAGCGCATCAGTCCTTCCGTGGTCAACATCGAGGTCACCCAGCGGGTTCGGCATCGCAGCGGCGAGGATGGCGAGGCCCATGGCGGCGGCTCGGGCTTCGTCTTCACTCCCGACGGCCTCATCTTGACCAACAGCCACGTCGTCCACGGCGCCAGCCGCATTGAGGTTTCTCTCTCGGACGGCAGGCGCTTCCCCGCCTCCCTGATTGGCGATGACCCGGCCAGCGACTTGGCCGTAGTTCGTATTGATGCGCCTCTGCTCGCGGCTGCGGAATTAGGCGACTCCCAGCAACTGCGCGTCGGCCAGTTGGTAATCGCCATCGGCAATCCCTTCGGCTTCCAGTATTCCGTGACCGCGGGCGTGGTCAGCGCCCTGGGCCGGTCCTTGCGATCTCGCACTGGACGCCTGATTGATGATGTCGTCCAGACCGACGCCGCCCTCAACCCCGGCAATTCAGGCGGGCCGCTGGTCACCTCCGACGGGCGCGTGGTGGGCGTGAACACCGCCACCATCCTTCCGGCGCAGGGCATTTGCTTCGCCATCGGCATCAATACGGCCAAATTCGTGGCCAGCCGTCTGCTGCGCGACGGCCGCATTCGGCGCAGCTACATTGGGGTGGTGGCGCAAACCGTTTCTCTGCCGCGCCGCCTGGTACGCTTTCACGAATTGCCGGTGGAATCAGCCATTGCCGTGGTTGCGGTGGAACACGGCAGCCCGGCGGAAAGAGCCGGCTTAGGGCAGGGCGACCTGGTGGTGGCCATGGAGGGCAAGCAGATCGCCGGCGTGGATGACCTGCACCGCCTGCTCACGGAAGCTCCGGTGGGTGCTCGGGCGCGCCTCACCATCATCCGCGGTCCGCAGAAACTGGAACTGGCGATCGTGCCGGAAGAAGCGGCGGTGCAGTAGTTAGTCGTTTGTCGTTGGTCGTTAGTCGTTAGTAGCGACCCTCGAGGTTGGGCGCTGGCGGCCAACGACCAAGAACTAACGACCAACGACAGCTACCAACGTTTGTTCCGCGTCCGCCCGGCTTCGTTGCGCAACCTCCTGCCGTGTGGTAACTTCGTGACACAGAAGAGGTTTCATCGTTGTCGCAAGCAAAGGTTCCTGCCGGCCTGGACCGCAAGGAAGCGGAAATTTATCTGCGGCTTGACCCGGAAAGGCTCCCACAACACATCGCCATTATTATGGACGGCAACGGGCGCTGGGCCCACCGCCGGCACCTGCCGCGTGTGGCTGGACACCGCGCTGGGGTGGCTTCGGTGCGCTCCACGGTAGAGACGGCGGCCCGCGTGGGCATCCCCGCGGTCACCCTTTATGCCTTTTCCGAGGAAAACTGGAAAAAGCGCCCCACCACGGAAGTCAGTTTCCTGATGACCCTGCTGCGCCGCTACCTGAAGCAGGAAGTGCCCACGCTGAACCGCAACAACATTCGCCTGGAATACATCGGGCGCGAGCACGAACTGCCCCTGCAGGTCCAGGAGCGCATGCAATGGGCGCGCGAGGCCACTGCCAAGAACACGGGAATGCTACTGACGCTGGCGCTCAACTACAGCGCCCGCAGCGAACTGGTGGACGCTTTCAATTCGCTGGTTAAGGCCGCGGCATGCAATGGCGGCATTGATCATCTGCGCGTGGATGAACAGGCCATCGCCCGGCACCTGTACACCCGCCATCTGCCCGACCCGGACCTGGTTATCCGCACCAGCGGCGAGATGCGCCTGAGCAACTTCCTGCTCTGGCAACTGGCCTACGCGGAAATGTACGTGACGCCGACGCTGTGGCCGGATTTCCGCGGCCAGCACCTGCTGGAAGCGATTGCCGAGTATCAGCAGCGGGAACGGCGGTACGGCGGCCTGGTCAAACCTCATCATGGCAACGGAGCCGGCAGCCATAGCCACAAACACTGAGCGCGCCTCCGGACCGTGGAAGCGCATCGCCACCGCGGCTGTGCTGATCCCCGTCGTCCTGGTGATTGTGCTGCGTGCGCCCGTCCCCCTGCTCTCGGCGGTAGTGGCGGTTGTGGCATTGCTCACCACGCATGAGTTCTTGCAACTTTCCCAGCATTACCGTGTGCAGCCGCTATGGAAGCCCACCTACATCTACGTCGCCCTGCTGTTCCTGTTTCTGGCGCTGAACGGCATCAGCGGCAAGCCCCTGATCGCGACGGCCAGCTTCATGGTGGGCATGGGCTTCTCGGCCGCGCTCGCCCCCTTTGTGTTTCTGGCGATTGCGATGGCGCGCAGCGAGTTCAGCACTTCGCTGCCGGCCGCCGCTGCTTCCGCCTTCGCTTTTGGTTATATCGCGCTGCCTTTGGGATTCCTGGTCCAGGTGCGGCAGCAGTGGGCGGGAGCCATCCTGCTGGTGTATGTGCTGCTGGTGGTCTGGGCGGGGGACACAGCCGCGTACTTTGTGGGACGGGCGTTTGGCCGCCATCGCATGACCCCGCGCGTCAGCCCGGGGAAAACCTGGGAGGGCGCGGTGGGCTCCATGCTGGGCAGCCTGCTGGTGGGCTGGGCCTTCCTGGCGAACGCGCAGCCGATCAGTTCGGCGCTGCTGCAGGCCCACCTGATCGAGCGCCGCGACGGTTATTTTGCCCTGCAGCCCTGGCCCCTGCTGACCATCCTGGCGTTGTCGGCAGCCGTTAATGTGGCCGCACAGTTGGGGGACCTGGTGGAATCCCTGATCAAGCGCGGCGCTGGAGTGAAAGATTCGGGCGCCTTGCTGCCCGGGCACGGCGGCATGTTGGACCGCATTGACGCGCTGCTGCTGGCCGCGCCGGTGATCTGGTTCTATGCGGCATTGCGGGTGCTTTCGTAGCAGCAGTTGGCACTTAGCACTTAGCATTTAGCCCCTAAACTTAAGTGCTGAATGCCCGCAGTTTCAATCGCCGGATTTTCTAGTGAGTGCGTAGAATAAACCAAGTGTCGCTCACGAGGGCTGAATGGCAACGAACCTCGACGGCCAAATGCTAATTGCTGACTGCTGATGAAAAACCTTGCCATCCTGGGCTCCACCGGCTCCATCGGGCGCAGCACGCTCTCCATCGTTGAATCCTATCCCGAGCGCTTTCGCGTGCTGACCCTGGCGGCGGGCAAGAACCTGGAAGCCGCCTATCAGCAGGCCCGGCGCTGGCGTCCGCGCCTGGTCTCCATGGCCACGGAGGCGGATGCCGAGCAACTGCAATCGCGCCTGCGTGGTGACGGCCTGCGGGAAATTCAGGTGGTCTATGGCGCCCTGGGAACGGTGCAGGTTGCCACTCATCCCGAAGTGGACTTCGTGGTCAGCGCCATTGTGGGCGTAGCTGGCCTGGAAGCCACCTACGAGGCGGTGAAAGCAGGCAAAACAGTCGGCCTGGCCAACAAGGAATGCATGGTGGCGGCAGGGGAACTGCTCACCGCCGAAGCCCAACGCCACAAAAAACTCCTGCTTCCCATAGACAGTGAGCACAACGCCGTGCACCAGTGCCTGCGCGGCGGGCGCATGGAAGAGGTGGAGACAATCTGGCTGACCGCCTCCGGCGGCCCATTCCTCAATACACCCCGCTCCGAGTTCGCGTCTATCACCGTGCAGCAGGCTCTCAACCATCCCACGTGGAAGATGGGACAGCGCATCACGATTGACTCCGCCACGCTGATGAATAAGGGCTTTGAGGTGATTGAGGCCTGCCGCCTGTTCGCCGTGCCGCCGGAGAAGGTCAAGGTCATCGTCCACCCCCAGTCCACCATTCACTCCATGGTGGAATTCGTGGACGGCAGCATCCTGGCGCAATTTTCTGTCACCGACATGCGCCTGCCCATTCTCTATGCCCTGACCTACCCGGAGCGCATCGTTTCCAGCTTGCGCTTCCCGGTCATGGACCTGCGGCACCTCGACTTCACGCCTCCCGATATGGAAAAGTTCCCTTGTCTGCGGCTGGCGTATGATGCGGCCCGGGAGGGCGGCGCTAAGTCTATTGCGCTCAATGCCGCCGACGAAGTGGCAGTGGCTGCCTTTTTGGACGGCAGCATCCGTTTTAACCAGATTCCCGAGACCATTGAGCACGTTCTTGGTGAAACTGAGGACCGCAAACCTGAATCTATTAATGAGATACTATTAACGGACGCAGAGGCACGCACCGCCGCCAAGAAACGGGTGCAGTACCTGTCCCGCAGCAAGTCCCCATTGCCGTGGACCGCTTCCGCAATCCACCACGGAGAGTAGCTTCCTAAGTCTATGAACGGCTTCTTGTTAACGATAGTGGCCACCGCCGCCGTGCTGGGATTCATGATCCTGATTCATGAATTCGGGCACTACATTACGGCCAAGCTGTGCGGCGTGCGGGTCGAGGTGTTTTCCATTGGCTTTGGCACGCGCCTTCTGGGCTGGCGCAAGGGAGATACGGACTACCGCATCAGCGCCATTCCGCTGGGCGGCTATGTGCGGATGTCGGGCGAGAATCCCATGGAGCCGCGTACCGGCGACCCCGGCGAATTCCTTTCCCACCCCCGCTGGCAGCGCTTCATCATTGCCATCGCGGGCCCATTCATGAACATTTTCCTCGCCCTGGCTCTGCTTACGGGCGTGTACATGGTGAGCTTCTCGCGGCCGATTTGGGCCAACAAACCGGCGCTGATCGGCTATGTCATGCGCGATTCGTCGGCGGAAAAGGCAGGTATTCAGGCCGGCGACACCATTGTGCGAGTGGACGATGGCGCGCTCAATCCTACCTGGCAGCAGGTGATTCCTCAGGAGGTGCTCAGTCCCAACCACCCGGTGCAGGTAGAAATCAGGCGCGGCAATCAGACTTTCACTCGGTCCGTTACGCCCGAGCCTACCGGGCCGGATGAGTACGGTAGCGCGGGGTGGGTGCCCGACCAGCCCAATATTGTGACTTCCCTGGAGGATGGGCTTCCGGCTGATCAGGCAGGCATGAAGTTGGGCGATAAGATCGTGGCCGTGAATGGCACGCCAGTGCGCTCGGTACCGGCCATCATTCAGGTTCTGCAGGATAACCAGGGGAAACCCGCGGTGTTTACCGTAACGCGGGGCGGCAAACAGCTAAACCTGACCATCAAGCCGGAACTGGTGACGGTTCCGGGCGAGGATAAGCCGCGCTGGCGGATTGGCATCAGCTGCGAGCCGGATGAAGTCACGCAGCTCTCTTTTTTGGCGGCCATACGCCAATCCTGGCAGGACAACAAGAAGAGCTCTTATCTGATCCTGGAGCTGGTGCAAAAGATGGTTCGGCGCCAGGTTTCCATGCGGCAAATGGAGGGTCCCATCGGCATTGCCCGCGCCTCCGGCGAAGCCGCACGCCAGGGCCTTTCCCCGCTGCTGCAGCTGACCGCCGCCATCAGCCTCAACCTGGGCATCTTCAATTTGTTCCCCATTCCGATTCTGGATGGCGGGGTCATCCTGATGCTGATCATCGAGAGCTTGATGGGCCGCGACATCAGCCTGAACGTGAAAGAACGCGTCTACCAGATGGCGTTCCTGTTTCTGGTGCTGTTCTTCGTGGTCGTAATTTATAACGACCTGGTGAAGACGCTGCCGGGACTGGCGCAAAGGCTGCCGTAGCACATGCTAAACTGAATTATTCGGATGGCAACCACCCAGCGCAGAAAAGCTTACACCTGCAGCATCGGCGGGGTTCGCGTCGGCGGCGACGCCCCGGTCGTGGTCCAGTCCATGACCAACACCGACACCGCCGACGTCCCCGGCACCATCAAACAGGTTGCCGCCCTGGCCCGCGCCGGGTCGGAACTGGTGCGCGTCACGGTGAATAACGAGGCTGCGGCCGCCGCCGTTCCCCACATCGCGGATGGCCTGGAAAAGCAGGGCGTGCAGGTGCCCATCATTGGCGACTTCCACTACAACGGCCACCTGCTGCTGAAGAAATTTCCCGAGTGCGCTCGCGCGCTGGCCAAGTACCGCATCAATCCCGGCAACGTCAGCGTGGGCCGCAAGGACGACGACAACTTCCGCATCATGATCGAAGTGGCCGTTCAAAACGATAAGCCCGTTCGGATCGGAGTGAACTGGGGCTCGCTCGACCAGGCCCTGCTCACCCGCATGATGGACGAGAATTCGCGCCTGGACGAGCCCAAGGACGCGCGCGACGTGACCATGGAAGCCATGGTGGTAAGCGCGCTGAATTCGGCGGCCAAGGCGGAGCAGTACGGCCTGCGCCGGGACCAGATCATTTTGAGCGCCAAGGTCAGCGGCGTGCAGGACCTGATTGACGTCTATCGCAGCCTGGCCTCGCGCTGCCAGTACCCGTTGCACCTGGGGCTCACCGAAGCCGGCATGGGCATGAAGGGCATTGTGGCCTCCACCGCCGCACTGGGCGTGCTGCTGCAGGAAGGAATCGGCGACACCATCCGGGTTTCGCTCACGCCCGCGCCCGGTGGCGACCGCACCGAAGAAGTTCTGGTTGCGCAACAGATTTTGCAGTCGTTGGGCATTCGCAGCTTTACGCCTCAGGTGACCGCCTGCCCCGGCTGCGGCCGCACCACCAGCACCTTCTTCCAGGAGATGGCGGAACAGATCCAGTCCTACCTGCGCCAGCAGATGCCGGTATGGAAGGCACGCTATCCCGGCGTGGAGGAATTGAAGGTTGCGGTGATGGGCTGCGTGGTCAACGGCCCTGGCGAATCCAAGCACTCGCACATCGGCATTTCCCTTCCCGGAACGTTCGAGGAGCCTAAGGCTCCCGTCTTCGTGGACGGCCGCCTGATGACCACCCTGCGCGGCGACAAGATTGTGGCCGAGTTTATCTCCATCCTCAATGACTACGTGGAATCGCACTACGCGGCGCGGGAAGAAGTGAAGCTGACTAGCTGACTGGCCGGCCGTTGGCTCCGCACGAGGGCGCGGCTTAAAGCCGCACCCCATCCCATTTAAGATTTGTCATCCGTCATAGGCCCCACCCCCAGGATGACTCCTCAGCCTGACCGCCGCCGGCCGCAGGCCCACTTCTTCTTCCACCCATCGGTTCGAGGACGCAGAGAAAATTAAGAAGAGACTTTGAAACTAAAACACAGGGTCCTTCGACTCAGCAGGCCGATTCGCAAGCGCAGGTCGCGATCTTTGAGAAAATCACGGGAGAGATTCAGGAAAGAAAATTAACAGGTCTGATCTTGAGTCGTAACCGTTATCCTCCGCTCGTCTTCGCCCAGCGATTCCAGGGCAATTTCCACGTCGCGCTCATGAACAAAGCGGGGAAATTTTTCTCCCCACTCGATCAGCAGGAGGGCGTTATCGGTCATCAGGTCGTCCAGACCCAAAGTTTCCAGCTGGCGCGGAGTATCCACGCGATACAGGTCAATGTGATAAACGTTCACCTGCGGGCCGCGATATTCGTGCACTAGGGTGAAGGTGGGACTGGTCACGTCCTCTTCCTTGGCGGCCTGGAAGCCTTCTGCGATACCCTTGACCAGAGTGGTCTTGCCCGCGCCCAGCTCGCCGCGCAGCAGCACCAGC
>JBLMXE010000139.1:0-4963 GCA_050257615.1 Chlamydiota bacterium
CGACCCGACTCCCGCCATTCAATCAGGAAGCGCGCCCGGCTTGGCCACTTCACCCGGCCTTTCTCGTCGCGGTCGAGCGCGGCGTTACGCCAGCCTTTTTCGGTGAGGACCTGCCGGAAGATGTTTACGCGCGCCATGAAAAAGCGTCCTCGAAAGTGGACGCTATTTTGGACGCTAAGCGGCACCGATGTCAATAAGTTATTGAAAACAAAGAAGCATTGGCAGCCGGACCTGTAAGCCGAATTCTGTCTGCCGGGTCGCCCCGGCAGGACGGCCATTCCTCTGGGCCGCACATTGCTGTGCGGCTCTAGCGACCTACCCGGGAGTTGTGGCGCGCCGAGCCGGCACGCGCGCCACCCGAAGGCGGCGCTTCTCCCCTATTTGGTCTTGCTCCGTGTGGGGTTTGCCCTGCCCGCGACATTACTGCCGCGGCGGTGCGCTCTTACCGCACCTTTTCACCCTTACCCCGGCCTTGCGGCTGAGGCGGTATGTTTTCTGTGGCACTTTCCGTCGGCCGGGCTTGAACCCGGCCTCCCGGATGTTATCCGGCACACTGCTCTGCGGAGTTCGGACTTTCCTCCCCTGCCCGCCTCGAAAGGCGGCAGGAGCGGCCGTCCGGTCCGGCTGCCAACAGTGTGATTATAAGCTGTCGGCTATCAGCTTTCAGCTGTCAGCTCTCAACTGCTCTCTTTCGGCTATCTGTTCGATGACCGGACAGAGCCAAGGTTCCGGGGACAGAAGGCGCACCGGGGCTGAAGCCCAAATTTCTAAGGTCGCCCTAATTTCCGGACTGAAGGCCGGGGCTTCCACAGGCGATATCCTTTTGCAGTTCACGCGGGAAGCCGTTACTCTCACTCCATGGGTGGATTGCTGGGAGTCGCGTCGACCTACGCTATTCCCGCGGAGTGGTCGTCGCTGCCAGCGCGCATGTTGGTATTGTGGATCAGTTTCGGTTTCGGTTCGGACGCCGTCGAGGGCCTGCTGTCCAGCATCTATAGGGCATGGAAGGCGGCCCATCTCGATCCCATTGAGTCCTTGCGCTACGAATAGCGAGCCTGATGCGAATCCTTCACCTGTTCCAGATTAGTTTCGCGGTGCTGGCGGCGTGCGGCAGCGGCTACTACCTGCTCTGCATTTGGAGCGCGCACGCCTACCAGCGGCTGCAGCGGCGGCCGCCGGGCTTCCTGGGATCGCAGCAGCCCTCCACCCCCCCGGTGAGCATTCTGAAGCCCCTGCGCGGCAGCGACCCGCACATTTACGAGTGCTTTCGCAGCCATTGCCTGCAGGATTACCCGGAATACGAAATCATCTTCGGGGTGGATGACCCGCAGGACCCGGTGATCTCCGACGTGGAGCGCCTGCAGCGGGAGTTTCCTCATATTGCCATGCAGTTGGTGGTGTGCTCGCAGCGCCTGGGCCCGAATACCAAGGTGAGCAATCTGATTCAGATGGAGCGGGTGGCGCGCCACCCCCACATGCTGGTCAACGACAGCGATATCCACGTGCCCAAGGATTATCTGCGACGCGTGATGGAGCAGTTCTGCCAGCCCAAGGTGGGGCTGGTCACCTCCTTGTACCGGGGCATTGCGGGCCAGACGCTGGGTTCGCGCCTGGAGGCGCTGGGCATCAGCACCGAATTTATGGGCGGCGTGCTGGTAGCGCGGCAGATTGAAGGCGGCCTGCACTTCGCGCTGGGCTCCACGCTGGCGGTGAGCCGCCAGGCGCTGGCCGATATCGGCGGCTTCGACGGCATGCTGGAGTATCTGGCCGACGACTTCGAACTTGGTTACCGCGTAGCCCGTGCCGGCTATGAAGTGGCTTTGGCCGATCTGGTAGTGGAAACCTACCTTCCCGACTACACCTTTGGCACGTTTCTGGAACATCAGCTGCGCTGGGGACGCAGCACCCGCGATTCCCGCCGCTGGGGATACGTTGGCCTGATCTTCACCTTCGGATTCACCTGGTCCATTCTTGCGGTCATCCTCTCGCGGGGAGCCGCCTGGGCGTGGGCACTGCTGGGAACCGCGTTGTTTCTGCGCCTTGCCTCCGCCCTGGTAGTGGGCCCGGGCGTGGTGCACGACTCACAGGTTGTGCGCGATCTCTGGCTGGTGCCGCTGCGCGAGCTGATCTCGCTGGCGGTGTGGACAGCCAGTTTCTTCGGCCACACCGTCACCTGGCGGGGCAAAAAGTTTATGGTTCGCAACAAGCGCCTGGTGCCGCTGGACTCGCCGTCAGACAGCGGAATTTAACCACAGAGGACACAGAGCACACAGAGTTCAGAACCATTCGCCACAAAGGGCACGAAGGAGTTGCCGTATATCTTCTTTTTGATAACATACAAATTTCCAGAAGGTTTTCAATCGTCAATCGTCAATTGTCCTCTGTGTCTCTGTGGTGAATGAAGCTACGGAGCGGCACGATTGGTGAGGATGTACTTGCCGCCGCTGTGGGCCAGCTCAAACATGGTCAGACCTGTTAGCTGCGGCGGGTGAGGGGCCTCGGCCCACAGGAAAACACGCCTGGGTCCGTTCCACAGTTTCACAAACGAGTCGTGGGTTTCAAACACCTGGGGCGCGTCGGGAAACTGCGAGCCATACCACAAGTTGGCGCTGCGCTGGTGCAGAATGTGCACCGGAATGCCGGTGTAGAAGTTGAGCGTGGAGCCCTGCTCGTACTCGCCCTCAATCACAATGGTGTCACCCGGCCGGTAGTGCTGCTGGATGGCCAGCGCGAGCTTCTTGGAGGAAAGAATTGGTGCGAAGGTCACGAAAGCCGAGTGCACGCACAGCAGCAGCGCCACCGACATCACCGCCAGCGCCAGGTTGCCGCCCGCCGTCGAGCCGCGTCGCCGCAGATACCAGTTCAGCCCCGTGCCCAGGAGCAGTGCCGCGGCGACTCCCACCAGCGGCCCGCGAAACACGCCCAGGGCCTGCGGCGTGAGATCAAAAATATGTCCGAAGGAAAGCACGTAGGTGGTGGGGTCGCGCTGGTGCAGCAGATCGGCGAGTTCGGCGCCCGCGGGCGCGGTCTCCGAAAGGTGAAGCATGATCATGGCGGCGATGAACCCTCCGATGCCAATCACGAACAGCACCAGGGAGGAGATGCGCCCGGCGCGGCGCTCGCGACTCCCCGCCGCGGAAGCCGACTCCCGCTCCATCCAGCCGCCTACCAGCAGCGCGATCGCCGGTAGCGCGGGCAGGTTGTAATACTCCTGGCGGGTGGAAAAGCTGAAAAACACCATGATGACGAGCGCCCACACCAGGAACAGCAGATTGGCGCGGTCGCGCGCCGTTAACTTCGAGCGGAGCGCTCGCCAGCGCAGGGGCACAGCGCGCGCTGCCTGCGGCAGAAAGACGCTCCACGGCGCCAGCCACAAGAGCAGCAACGCCCAGAAAACGGCCAGAGGCACGGTGCCGTAGTCGCGGGGCACGCGCTCATTTAAGTAGCGCAGAAAGTGCTCGTTCACAAAATAAAACCAGAAAAAACCGCGCACGTTCCCCTGGGCCGGATTGCGCAAACCCGCCAGGATGTGCCAGGGCGCGGCGATAACCAGAAATACTACGGTGCTGGAAACCAGCCGCATGCGCGCCAGGTGGCGCAGATTGCCGGTGAGCAGCAGGTAAAACAGAATGATGGCGCCGGGGAAGACCAGGCCAATCAGTCCCTTGGTGAGAACATTGAGTGCAGTGGCCGCGGCCAGGCCCCAGCAGGCCATGCGCGAAGGCGGGCTCTCCCCCAGCCCCTGCAGGAAAAAATCGAAGCCCAGCGTCAGCCACAGCGCCACCAGTACGTCTGGAATCTGGAAGCGCGTGTAGATGTAGATCCCGAAGCAGGCGCCCAGGCTCAGCGCCGAATAAAGCCCTCCTTCGGGTCCGAACACGCGGCGGCCCAGGCGAAACGCGGCCAGCAGAAGCGCCAGCACGCCCAGCGCCAAGGGCAGGCGGGCGCTCCACTCACTTACGCGAAATACCTTAAAGCTCGCGGCCATGCTCCAGTAGAGCAGCGGCGCCTTTTCCAGATAGCGGATGCCGTTGATGTGCAACGTCACCCAATCATGGCGCAGCACCATCTCCCGCGCCGCTTCGGCGTGAACAGAATCGGCGTCGTCCAACAGGGCGGGTTGGAAGAGACTGGAAACATAAAGGGCGCCCCACACCACCACGATCAGGAGCAGATAGATGCGGGAGCGCGTCCTGAGCGGGCGGTTCAGGCTGGGAGAAGACAGGCTGGTGGCCGGAACGGATTGGCTCATGACCAGAAATGCTCATTATAGGTGAGGCGCGGGGGAGCAGGCGCAATCAGTAGAACAGGAGAGTACCCGGCAGACTGAGCCTGCCGGGCTGAAGATAAGTCGCGGGTCAGCGCTTACATGCCCTTTTTCTTGGCGCTGGGCGGCAACAGGCCGTTCAGCCGCAAATACATGGCGGCCTGAGAGTAATGATCGGCCCAGTCATTGGTGAGCCCGATGGCGGCTCCCGCCTTGGGCATCTTATGGCCGCCCCACAACGTGACCTGCTCGCCCAAACCGGAGTCATTGACCTTTGCGAGCTCGGTATTGCAGTAACTGAACGAACTCTTCAGCGCTGCAACCAGCTTGCTTTTGGAATCGGTAGCCTGCGCCTCCAACTTGGGAGCAGTGGCCCCGGAAAGCTTGGAGCACAGAAAATTGTTGGACTCGGCGACATGCGTGACCAGGGTGCCAAAGGTCATCTGCTGCGACGTGGGGCGAAAACTATATTTGTCCGGCGGCATCTCCTCGGCGGCCGCCGTCAGATTCTTCTCCTGGCGCTGCATGATCTGTCGCACGCTGTCCATGACTGGATTCTGCTGCGCCACGGCGAGACACGACATCGCGAGTGCTGCAGTCAGACCACAGATTCCTAGCTTCATCCTTCACCCTCCGTGAGCTTGCGGGCAACAGGATAAACCCAGGGGAGGAAAAGCGCCAGAAGGGAGGACCAAT
>JBLMXE010000140.1:0-13759 GCA_050257615.1 Chlamydiota bacterium
CGCAGCTTCCTGCCGGTCATCACTTCTCCCCCGAGTCCCACGTCATTCCCGGGCACGTTGCAGTCGCAGAACCTGGACTTCAAGCAGGGCATGATCCAGCAGTTCAATGCCAACGTGGAGCGGCAATTGCCTGGAAACTCTGTGCTGACCGTCGGCTATGCGGGTTCGCGCAGCACCCACATCCTAGTGGATGGGCTGAACCTGAACGTGGCCTCGCCCGCCGCTTGCGGCACGGTGCCCGGCTATACCCTGGGCTGCGGAGTCGGCGCGGTTCCCTACCCCGGCTTCGGCATCATCTCCAACAACAACGACGTGGGCCGGGCCAAGTACGATTCTCTGCAGGTCAAACTGGAGACCAAGAGCTCGCGCCACGGCCTTTATGCGTTGCTGGGCTACACCTACGCCCGCACCTACGATTCTGGGTTGCCCGATGGCTTGGGCACTCCTCCGGGCGCGACCTACTGGCCGCTGCCGGGAGCGTCAAAGCTGGATTGGGGACTCTCTCAACTCAACCTGGATCACCAGTTCACGGCCAGCGTTCTCTACAATCTGCCCTTCGGCAAGGGCAAGCACTTCGGAGGCAACTGGAGCGGGGCCACCAACACGGTCCTGGGCAACTGGGAAGTGGACGTGATTGAAAAGGCCACTTCCGGGTTCCCGCTGTTCGCGGTAGATGGCGTCAACGCATCAGGCGTGAATTTCGCATGGAACGGCAACGGCCTCAACCGGCCCAACATGGTGGGAGATCCGAACCAGCCGGGGCCGGTGGCGGCCAATCCTGGATGCGTGGCCCCTTCGCAAGTGCACACGATTACCGCCTGGTTTAATCCTTGCGCTTTCATGACTGCGCCCGATGGGCAACTGGGGAATTCACCCCGGGCGCCGATGAGCGGGCCGCGCTTCGTCAACACCGATCTGTCGCTGATCAAGCATTTCCAACTGCGGGAGAGGATGCAGATGGACTTCCGCGCAGAGTTCTTCAACGTCTTTAACCATCCGCAGTTCTTCCTGGGCGGCGGAGCCGGAGGCATGCAGGATATTTCCTCGCCCTCGTCCTTCGCGGTGGTCAACCAGACGGTGAACAACCCGCGGGTGATTCAGTTTGCCCTCAAGCTGATGTTCTAAACCGGGCCGGGGGATCAGCGTTGCAACGTCAGCTCAGGGAAAACATGGGTCGAGCACTGCGGCAGTTGTGGGCGTTCGCTCTGGTGGCGGCAAGCTTTTCCGCCGCCGCAGGAGCGCAGAAAATCAAAGTTATCGTAGATCAAGATGCGCGCGGGCCAGGCACCAGCGACCAGCAGGCCATCCTGGTGTTCCTGAATTCGGACAAGTTCGACGTCCTCGGCATTACCACCGTGAGCGGCGATCAGTGGGTGAAAGAAGAAACCCAGCACGCTCTGCGCACGGTGGAAATTGCCGGCCGGACCGATGTTCCGGTCATCGAGGGCGCCGAGTTTCCCTTGCTCAACTCCAAAGAGGAAACAGAACGATGGGAATCGCTCTACGGCAAGCTGGCCTATAAGGGCTGCTGGACGGAGTTCTTCCCCGCCCGGCGCTCGACGATTTACGAAGAGCACTATCACCCGCCCGAGGTAGTGCCCCCCTTGCCGGACGGCGCGCCGCACACGAAGGCGCAGCCTGGAACCGCCGCCGAATTTATCGTCAAGATGGTGCACAAGTATCCCGGCCAGGTAGTGCTGTGGGCGGGCGGCCCGCTGACCAACTACGCGCTGGCGCTGAAGCTCGATCCTTCGGTGGCGACGCTGGCCAAAGAATTCGTGATGATGGGCGGCGGCCTGTACGCGGATAAGGGCGCGATTGACGCCGGGGCCATAGACGCGCGGCGAGAGTTCAACTGGTGGTTCGATCCGGAGGCGGCGCGCATCGTGCTGCGCGCGCCCTGGAAGAAGATGACTATCACGCCCATTGATATTTCGGTGAAGACGCGCTTCACGCCGCAGATGCAGGCGGAGATTTCGAAAGCCAATACGCCGGTCACTCGCTATCTGGACAAGTATTCCCTGCCCGGCTACATGTGGGATGAAATCGCAGGCGCAGCCCTGATTGATCCCTCCATCATCACCGTGCAGAAAAAGATGTACATGGACATTGACACGGATCACGGGGCCAGCTATGGCAAGACGCTGTTCTGGGACGCTAGCGCTAAGGTGCCGCCTTACGAGCGGCTGGCCAATGTGCAGTTCGACCTGGACGCGCAGAAGTTCTACAAGCTGTACATCAGCCTGATGACCCGGCCGGAACACCACTGAGACGCCGGGATTGAGCTCATGATCAAAAAGCGCCCGTGGCGGCTGGCAGTCTCTTTCGTGCTGCTGGTGAGTTCGCTGGCCTGGGGCCAGGGCCGGCGCAAGATCATCATTGATGAGGACTGCTCCGGGCCGGGCGGCAGCAACCTGCAGGCTCCGCTGGTGCTGATTCAAGCTCCACAGGCGGAGGTGCTGGGCATAACGGTGGTCAGCGGCGACCAGTGGCGCGACGAAGAAGTGGCCCACATCCTGCGCCTGCTGGAGATTATTCACCGCACCGACATCCCGGTCGTGCCCGGGGCGGTCTTCCCGCTGGTGCGACGGCGGGCGGAAACCCAACTTTGGCAGCAGCGCTATGGCAAAGTGTCCTACGCCGGCGCTTGGGATGAGCGCTGGTGGCACGAGCCCTTCGTAATTCCACCCCTGCCCGAAGGCGCACCCGCCACCAAGCCCGCCAATGACGATGCCGCGCATTTTCTCGTGCGCATGGTGCGCCGCTACCCACACCAGGTGAGCATCTACGCGGGCGGACCGATGACCGACCTCGCTCTGGCCATCGCGCTCGACCCGCAGTTCCCCGAGCTGGCACAGGAATTGATCTTCATGGGCGGAAGCTTGAATCCGCAGACCAACGATCCCGAGTTTGCCACGAATCCGCGCCACGAATTCAATTTCTGGTTTGACCCGGAGGCGGCGGAGATTGTGCTGCGCGCCCCCTGGAAGAAGATAGTCGGGACGCCCACCGACATCTCCATCAAGACCCGGCTGACTCCGGCCATGATTCAACAGATCAAGGCGAGCGGAACTCCGCTGGCCAACTACGTGGCCCGCTATTACCAGCAGGGTTTGGGCGCGGACTACATGTGGGATGAACTGACGGCGGCGGCGTGGCTTGATCCCAGCC
Organism: Chlamydiota bacterium; assembly: GCA_050257615.1. Lineage (GTDB taxonomy): Bacteria > Acidobacteriota > Terriglobia > Terriglobales > Acidobacteriaceae > JAICWP01. Next base: position 3,172 of record JBLMXE010000140.1, read on the forward strand.
TGATCACCAAAACAGAGACACGATACATGGGGGTTGATCTGAACCGCGGCGCAGGCTACGGCAACACCCTTACATGGACTGAGCAAGACAAACCGCAGCGGGCGCGCCAGCCGGTGGAGGTGCAGACGGATTTGGACGCCGCAAGGTTCTACCGCATGTTCATTGGCTTGATGAGCGCGGCCACGCCGCAGGCGAAGTAATGCCTTGGCTAACGGGGCTCCGGGGCCGAGGCGGGAGTACGCAATGTATAGACAAACTGCTGCATGTGACCCCGATCGCGCTCGGCTTCCTGCGCATTGGCTTTCGCCAGCTGATCGTAGCGCTGCATTTCGGCGCGGGCTTTTTGCTTTTGGCCCGTGCGCATATATGCCTGGGCCAGGCGGTAGTGAGCATCGGGCAGGCGGGGACTAGCTGCAATCGCCTTGTGATAGGAAGAAATCGCTTCGGGATATTGCTTTTGTTCCGCATATAAAATGCCAAGATGCAAATAAGCAGAGGCAAAACCGTGATCAAGCTGCGTGGCTTTTTGCAGCAACGACTCCACCTGCGCGACATGGCCGGCATCGGCTTTCGCCTTGGCCTGCTTCCACAGGCTCAGCGCGTAGTAGTAGTTGGCCTGGGCATCGTCGGGCCGCAGCCGGGCAAAGCGGGCCAGCCGTTCCATGATGGCGGTTGAGGGCGCTGTCTCCGACTCCTGGACCTTGCCCAGGAAGAGGTAGGGTTGCGAGTTCGCAGGATCCAGGTCGGAAGCCTGGCAAAGATATTGGGTGGCCCGCTGGTTGGAACCTTGAGCAAACCACGCCGCGCCCAGGCCGAGCAACATGCGCACGGAATGGGGAAAGAGGCGGTGGCCCTGGCTGAAAACCTCGATGGCGGGCTGGATGGCATGATGCAGCGACAGTTCGGCGCCCCAGTCGAAAAGATTGGGTTCGCTGGGATCGAGCCTGGCAGCCGTTTCGTACTCGCGGGCTGCTTCGAGCGGGTGCCCCTGCTTTTCCGCGCTGTCGGCCCGCAAGTGCTCGCGCGCCGCGGCTAGAACTTGGTCCTGCGCAGCAGGTGTTTCCGTGGCGGGAACCGAAGAGGGAGCGTTCAGGTTCGCCACTTCCCTGGCCAGTTCATCCTTGGCCGGTGCCGTGGCGTTGGATGCATGGCCGCCAAGATTAGTGGTGTCGGTCACGCCGGCGATGGTGAACTGCGGCTCGTCAAAATATTGCAGGGAACCGGCCGAATTCTTAGCAGCGGCGGCCGGCGCGAGTGTGAGCTTGATGCTTTTTCCCGGTCCGGCCTGGAGCGTAAATGGGCCAAAGGACTGGCTAGCGTATCCGGCCAGTTCCGCCCGCAATGTGTAGGCGCCGGGACGAAGTGAGGGGAAGCGATACTGCCCATGCTCGTCGCTGCGGGTTGCCATTTCTTGCGCTGCGCCCTGGAGCTGCAGGTGAATGGCAACGCCAGCCAGCGGCCGTCCCTGGGAGTCGTTAACTCTGCCCTGGATTGAGGCCAGCTGTGGAGGCGCCGGAGATTGGCCTTCTGCCCGGACAGGACCTGGCGCTAGTGTGATCAAAGCTAAAGCGACAAGCAGAAGCTGGAGCACCCCGGTTAGACGAAAACAGCGCATAGGCTCAGAACTACAGGCAGGAGCAAGGCCGCCATTCTATTTCCTGGGGCGAGGGGCCGCAAGCCACGGGTGTGAATTTCGAGGAGGAACTGGGATTATGGGGCGACGAAATGCCATTCTGGCCGTCACAGCGATCTTGCTGATGCTGGCGAGCAGCTTGTTCGCTGAAAAAATCAAAGTCATTGTGGACCAGGACGCGCGCGGGCCGGCGACCACGGATTTGCAGTCCATTCTCGTATTCCTGCAATCGGACAAATTCGATGTGCTGGGCATCACCACCGTGAGCGGCGACCAGTGGGTGAAGGAAGAGACCCAGCACACGCTGCGGCTGCTGGAAATTGCCGGGCGCACTGACGTTCCCGTGGTGGAAGGCGCCGAATTTCCGCTCCTGAACTCCAAGGAAGAATCGGAGCGCTGGGAAGCGCTTTACGGCAAGTTTCGCTACAAGGGCTGCTGGAACGATTTTCCCAGGCAGCCGGCGGGCGCGGCTGCGGCCTTTTTCCCGCCCTACCACGGGCCTGACGTGGTGCCGCCGTTGCCCGAGGGAGCGCCGCATACCAAACCGCTGGATGAAACCGCCGCCCACTTCATCGTCCGCATGGTGCACAAGTATCCTGGGCAGGTGGTGCTGTGGGCGGGCGGCCCCCTCACCAATATCGCACTGGCCCTGCGCCTCGATCCGCAAGTGGCAACGCTGGCCCGGGAACTGGTGCTGATGGGCAGCGGCATGTACGCCAACACCGGCGGCATCGGCACGGTGGACGGACGCCGCGAGTTCAACTGGTGGTTCGATCCGGAGGCGGTGCGCATGGTCATGCGCGCGCCGTGGAAAAGAATCACCATCACGCCCATTGATATTTCCATCAAGACCCATGTCACCCCGGAGGTGCAGGCGGCCATCGCTAAGTCGGACACACCGGTGGCAAGATATCTGACCAAATATTCCCTACCCAGTTTCATGTGGGACGAATTGTCGGCGGCAGCCATGGTGGATCCCTCCATCATTACCGGTCAAAAGCAGCTGTACGTAGACATTGACATTGACCACGGGCCCAGCTATGGGGAAACGCTGTTCTGGGCCCCTGGAACCGAGCTTCCTTCGTACGAACGGCTTTCCACGGTGCAATTCGACGTGAATGCGCAGAAGTTTTACGACCTATATATCCAGCTGATGACGCAGCCACCACGGCAGACCAGGTAGGGCAACCGGAAAGGGACGCGATGAATGGAGAACAGAAATCTTCTGGCATGACACGGCGTCAGTTCGTGGCCACATCGGCCGCAGGCCTGGCAGCGAGCGGCCTCATGAGCCGGGCGCAAGTATTGGCCGAAGGTCAGACCCCGGCAGGCGGTGCATCTCGCGTCATTATTGACACTGATCCCGGGGTGGACGACGCCCTCGCCTTGCTGCTGGCCATGCGTTCGCCGGAGCTGAAGATTGAAGGCATCACGCCGGTAGCGGGTAACGTACCGCTCGAACTTACCCTGCCGAATGCCTTGCGTATGCTGGAAATTGCCGGGCGCATGGACATTCCCGTGGCTGCCGGTGCTAAAGAGCCACTGGTGCGGCGCCTGGTCACGGCCACTTACGCGCACGGCGAAAACGGGCTGGGGGGAGCGGTTTTTCCCGCGCCTAAGACGAAGCCCATCGCCGAGACCGCCGCCGATTTCATTCGCCGCATCGTGCGCAGGTATCCAGGAGAGGTCACGCTGATTACGATCGGGCCCCTGACCAACGTGGGCTTGGCGCTGCGCAGTGATCCGGAGCTTGCGGGCCTGGTGCGAGGACTGCTCATGATGGGCGGATCGCTTTCAGGGGGCAATATCACGCCGGCGGCGGAATTCAACGTCTATGTGGATCCGGAAGCGGCACGCATTGTGTTCCAATCGGGTATTCCGATCACCATGGTCGGCCTGGACGTCACTCGCAAGACCACATTGACCGAAGAGCACGTTCGCACGCTGGAAGCGGCACAGAATCCGGTAAGCCAGGCGGCGGCCAAAATCGGGCGTAGCGAGCTCGAACACAACCGCGCGGAGGGGTTTCTGGTGGGGCCTAACATGCACGATCCGCTGGCGGTGGCGAGCGTGATCAATCCCGCGTTGGTGAAATTGCAGGACTACTACGTAGACGTTGAGACCGAGGGCGAGCTGACCTCGGGTGCGACTCTGGGCTACAGCCCCGTGGCCGGTGACCTGCGGCGGCGGCCGGAGAAGGCAGAGAAAGCGAATCGGACCTACGCCATCCGTGGCTCGGCGCCCACGCTGCTTAGCACGCGCACCTCGCCCGTGGTGCGCGATAAATTTGCTCCCAACGTCAAAGTGGCGGTGGATGTGGATTCGGCAAAGTTTTTCGAGCTGCTCATTGGGCGCTTGTCGGGCCGCACTTAGCGCACCCGGCGGTGTTTTTCTCTTGAGGTGAAGGATGAAATTCGGCCATTTCTGGAGAGTACTGGGTGCCATACTTCTCTTTTCCTGCCTCGCCTGGGGCCAGGAGAAGCGCAAGGTCATCATTGATCAGGATGCGGCTGGTCCGGCGGGAACCGACCAGCAGTCCATGTTGCTGCTCATCCAGTCGCCGCAGGCCCAGGTGTTGGGCATCACCGTGGTAACCGGCGATCAGTGGCTGAAGGCGGAAGTGGCGCACACCCTTCGCATGCTGGAGCTGATTGGGCGCACTGATATTCCCGTCGTCCCGGGAGCGGAGTATCCCCTGGTGCGGCGTAAAGCCGAAACCGAACTCTGGGAGCAGCGCTATGGCTCGGTGGCGTGGCTGGGGGCGTGGACTCCGCGCTTCTATCATTCGGCGGAAGACCTCGGCCCCATGCCGGAAGGCCAACCCACCACCAAGCCGCTCGGCGAAGATGCCGCGCACTTCCTGCTGCGCATGGTGCACCAGTATCCCGGGCAGGTGACCATTTATGAAGGCGGGCCGATGACCAATCTGGCCCTGGCCATCTCGCTGGACGCGGAATTTCCGCGCTTGGCGAAGGAACTAGTGTTCATGGGCGGCAGCTTGAACCCGCAAACCGAGGATCCCGAGTTCGCGAACACGCCGCGGCACGAATTCAACCTGTGGTTCGATCCGGAGGCGGCGCACATCGTGCTGCGCGCTCCGTGGAAGAAGATCGTGTGCACGCCCGTGGATGTTTCGGTGAAGACGCGCCTGACCCAGGAGTTGCTTGACCGGGTAAAGGCCGGCCACTCGGCGGCAGCACGCTATATCGGGAAATATGGACGGCTGTATGGGACCTACAACTATCTGTGGGATGAGCTGGCGGCAGCGGCCTGGCTGGACCCCAGCCTCATCACCGCCACGCAGACGCGCTACATGGATGTGGACCTGGGCCGGGGAGCTAATTATGGCAATACGCTGACATGGAGTGCAGCGGACAAGCCCAGTGTAGAGGTGCAGCCAGTGGAAGTGCAGCTCGATCTGAATACTCAGAAATTCTACGACCTGTTTGTTTCGCTGCTGACTGCGCCGACACCCAGAGCGCAGGCGACCAACATTTATTCACCGCAGAGACGCCGAGATCGCAGAGAAAGATAAACGACAAAGGATTTCTCGGAGTCCCTGGCGTCTCGGCGGTGGAACTTGAGCTCAGCTTATTGTGGCAGGTCTCGAAGGGCTTGCTGGGCCTGCGCATGGCTGGGCTGCTGCTTGAGAAGTTCGAGCAGAACGGCGCGCGCGGCCGCAGGATCCCCTTCCAGGCTGTAGATGCGGGCCAGGTTCAGATAACACTGGTCGAAGGCGGGCGCCACGCGCAGGCACTTTTCCAGGGTGGCGACGGCCTGGTCGCGGCGGCCGGTGCGCAGATAGAGCACGCCCAGGTTGTTTAGGGCTTCGGGATAATCAGGGCGGAATTGCAGAGCCTTCTGTAAGTATTCGTAAGTACGCTGGCTGTCGTCATTGGCGGCATAGACCATGGCCAGGCCGTAGTTGGCACCCGCACTTTCGGGGTTGACTGCGAGCGCTCGCTCGAAGGCTGCCCGCGCCTGATCCCACAGTTTCTGCTGGCGATAAGCGTTGCCCAGGTTCTCCAGGGCGATGCCGCTTTCGGGATTCAGGCGGAGAGCCTGCTGGAAATACTGGGTGGCCTCGGCCATGCGGCCTTCTTGCGCGGCAATCAGGCCTAGATTGTTCCAGGCATTGGGCAAAGTGTCAGGATAGCTGGAGGGGAGCTTGACCGCCCGCTCAAAACTCTGCCGCGCCTCCGCGCTCTTCCCTTTTTTCAGATGCACACTGCCCAGGCCGTAGAGAGCTTCGGCGCTGGAGGGATCGTCGCGCAGCGCCAGCGTGAAAAAGTCTCCAGCCTGGTCGAAGTAGCCACGCTGAAAGAACACTGAACCGTAGGAGAGGTAGTTGCGCTGAAAATCAAAAGTGCCGGTCAGACCTGAAAAAGGCAGCCCCTTGGCCAGCCGCTCGGCAGCGTTCTTTGGCATGTGGGACCAATCTTGTCCGATAAGTGCCGGCTTCACGGTTCCCTGGTAAACCTTAACAATCTCACCGGCGGCGTTTATCAGGAACGACGTGGGGAATGCCAGATCACGATGGCGGTCGAAAAGATAACGATAAAGAAGGTTGTAGACGGCGGCGACGTCTTCGGAACCGCGAAGCACGGGAAATGGGAACTGGCGCACCGACGCCAGGTGTTGGCTCGCTTTGGACGCGTCCGAGTCCAGGTTGATGGCGAGCAGCTGCAGGCCAAGATTGGCCCAACGCTCGTGCGCCCGGCCGAACTCCTGCAAATCGTTCCCACAGTTTGCAGATTGCGCCGTCCAAAACTGCAAGAGCACAGGCTTGCCGCGAAGCGCCGCCAAGCTCCAGACCTTGCCTTGTGCATCAGGTAAGGCAAAATCCGGGGCAGCCACCGGAGCCAGGAGCCAGGTTTCGACAGTCATTGGGAGCGGTTCGGCGCTTCCTGATTGCTGAACGGTCGCAATTTCAGATACCCGGGGCCGCTGGCGGAAAGGCTCCATACGAACCGGCTCCGCGCCCTCCTCCAGCCAAATTCTGTGGTTCGGGTACAGGTCATGTAGTTCCTGCACCAGCCCGCTGGGCCAGCGGATGGAGGCGCGCAGCGGCCCCTTCGCGTCTCCCAGACCAAAGAACAACTCCTTGCTGTGCTGGGAAAGGAAGCCGGAGCCGGCCTGCAAGGGCCGTGTCTGCTGTCCCCGATCGGTGTGCAACGTAATCACCGCGCCAATGGCGTCGCGATTGCTTTTAGTTCCCTGCAGACGAAAGGCGATAGAGGGCGGCAAAGACTCCACCACGTTGCGCAGCACTCGCAGTTGGGGAGCATTGCGATTTTTCAGAAACACTTCCAGGCGGCCATCATGATCGAAATCCGCCAGGGCGAAGGCTCGGCCGTCTTGCAGGAAGTCCAGACCCACGGCGGCCGACACATCAGAGAAGGTGCCGTTGCCGTTGTTCAGATAAAACACATTGCGTTCGACTCCGCTCCAGGTCCCGTCGGCACGGATGAGCTCGTTGATGGCATTCCAGCCCTGTTCGTAATCGTGAGTCGGCCGAGACTGCTGCGGCGAATTGGCCACTACCTGCCGCCAGAAAAAGCTGTTCAAGTCGTCGCGCGAAGGTCCGGAGACCATGCCGTTGACAACGTAGAGGTCGAGGAAGCCGTCGTGGTCAAAATCCCAGGCGTCGCACGACCACGCCCAGCTGCCCATCCCTACACCGGCGGCTATGGTTGCGTCACGAAAAGTGCCATCGCCGCTGTTCCTCAATAAGGAATTGCCCATAGCGTGCTTACGATAGAGAGCGCGCACTTGGGCAGGCGCGTCCTTCTGAAAAATATCCTGGCTGGAGATGCGCTCGCCCGCCGCCGTCCACATATTGGCCACGTAAAGATCCTGCCGACCGTCATTGTCGTAATCGAAACAGCAGATGCCCATGCCTGCGCCCGTATCTTCCGCCCCTGCCTGGGCCGCCACATCCGTGAACGTGCCGTCGCCGTTATTGCGGTACAGGTTCTTGCGGCCAAAATCGTTCACCACATAAAGGTCGGGCCAGCCATTGCCCTTGAAGTCGGCCCAGCCGCAGCAAAAGCTGTAGCGCGTGTTATTGCGGTTGAGGCCGGTCTGCGCGGTCACATCGTGAAATGTGCCGTCTCGCCCGTTGCGCATCAGGAAGTTAGGCGGGCCGTTTTCGGCGTCGTAGTAGGGACAGGGGTAGCGGTACTGGTCGGCGCCCTGGTAGTAGACATAAAGGCAGAAGTAGATGTCGAGCCAGCCGTCACGATCGTAATCGGCGGCGGCGGCGCCGGTGAAGGTGCCTTGCGGAGGTGTGGCAAAACGAAAAGCGTTCGGACGCTGGCGAAACTTGCCGCCCCCCTCGTTCATAAAAAGAAGCGGGCCGTTGGCGCGGACCACGATCAGGTCCTGGCGGCCGTCATTGTCGAAATCGGCAAACATGGCGCAGGCGGTGTTTTCCAGGAGGCCCACGCCGGCGGCCTCGGTGATGTCCTCAAAAGTACCGTCGCCGCGATTGCGGAACAGGCGGTTGGGGAGGCCGGCGGGCTGGCAGATGTAAACGTCGTCGAAGCCGTCATTATCAATGTCGCCCACAGAAACACCGTTGTGCCCATAGATATCAATGCCGCTGGCACCGTCCAAAACCGTACGCCAGTAGTCGGCGCCGTGAAGGAGTTGCGCGGAGTAGCAGGCATTACCGGCGAAGGTCTGCGCGGTGATGTCGGTGAAGATGGGGGTGGTGGAGCGGCTGCGAGTTTCCTCCAACGCCCGCCAATTGCGGAGCTGAAATCCGCCCGCGGGCACGGCTTCCCACTCCAGCTCCCAATGGCCTACGCGCTGCTCGCGATAAAAATCGCGGCCCCAGCCGGCCAGTTCGTAGCGGATACGGGTCTGCAGACGGCCAGGAGCGCCCTGGGCAGCCGCTTGAGCGCTCATGCCGGTCACCTGAAATTCGGCGGTAACAATGCTGGAGAATGGGCGTAGCGCGGATCGCAGTTCCTGCAGAAAAACATCATGTCCGATAGCAGCTTGAACAGCAAACTTGATCTGACGGATTTCCAGCGGCGGAGTCGCACGCACAACCCGCGATTCCGAGGGGCGAAGCGAAGTCCCGGTAAAATCTGCAGCCAGCGCCCTGGAGATCGCATCCACGTCTTGCGAGTTCTTCCGCAGGGTCGAACTCCACTGCGCGAGAACGGCCGCGATCTGGTCGTGGTATTTCTCGATGGCAAACGCGTCATGGCCGGCCTGGGTCTGCAGGAGCGTGGCGCTGAGCGGGTCCGGCGTACGGTAGTGTGGGTGCAGGTGGAACTGGCCGTCGGGCGAGAGCGGATCGCGGCAACCGGAGCCCGTGGCAGGCGCCAACAGGTAGCTGCGCAGAGTGGCCGGGAGCAGCATCGCCGAAGCGCCCTGGCAGCAGCGAAGCAGGAAGTTACGGCGGCTCAGTTCGGCCGGCTGTGGTAGGCTACGGCGTGCCAGTGCTATCTCCACCTAAAAACATTGTGCCCTTGAGCCAGCCGAGTATAACAGTGGTGGGAAGTTACGCCACCGGGCTGACCATGAAAGTTGAGCGCCTGCCCAGCGGCGGGGAAACCTTGTTGGGGACGGGCTACCGGGTGGATTACGGCGGCAAAGGCTCCAACCAGGCGGTAGGCTGCGCACGGCTGGGAACCAGGGTCAGCTTTGTGGCCAAGATCGGCAAGGACGCTTTCGGGGAGCGCGCCTTGCAGCTTTACCGCGAGGAAGGCATTGACACGGCTTCTGTTGTCCAGGCCGAGGACGCTCCCACGGGTGTGGGCTTCATCCTGGTGGAAGCGGCCAGCGGCAGAAACTGCATTGTGCTTGACCCGGGAGCCAACGAGCAGTTGAGCGCCGCCGATATTTCCCGGTGCGACGGGTCTTTCAGCTCATCGGCGGTGCTGCTCACCCAGCTGGAAATTCCGGTGGCAGCCGCGGAGGCGGCCCTTGCTCGCGGACGCGCCTGCGGCGCCACCACGATCCTCAATCCCGCGCCAGTTAGGCCGCTGCCCGCCCAGGTGCTGCAATTGGTGGACGTGCTCACGCCCAACGAAGTTGAGGCCAAGGTGCTCACCGGCCGTGCTCCTGGCGATTCGGTTGCCCCCGAGGAAGTCGGCCGGGAACTGCTGGGTGCCGGAGTCAAGCAGGTGGTGATGACGCTGGGCGAAAAAGGCGCGCTGCTAGTGAGCGCAGAGGGTTGCCGGCATTTCCCTGCCATGTCCATGCCGGCGGTGGATACCACCGGCGCGGGCGATGCCTTCAACGCGGGGCTGGCAACGGCGCTCGCCTGGGGAGCGAGCCTGGAGCAGGCGGTAGAGGTGGCCGTGGTGACGGGCGGCCTGGCGGTCACCAGGGAGGGCGTCATCCCTTCCCTGCCCGGCCGCGAGCAGGTTCAGGAATGCTACCGCCGGCGCGGTCTGCCAGCCCCACCCTGGCTTGCGGCTAAACCGGTGGCGGCTGCCGGGTAAACACCAGCATGGCTGCCCACGAACAACCTCGAAAAACCGTGATGCGGGAAGAAATGAACAGTGATTCTGGCCTCTCGCAGCTTGCCTCCCACATTCAGTCCACCCTCATCTCCAACTGCCTGACCGAGCAGCGCTGGCAGGAGCACATCGCCGAGTGCCTCAAGTATCGCTTCCATGCCGCCATGATCCCTGCCGCCTGGGTAAAGAGAACCGCCGAGGCGCTGCGCGGTTCGGGCGTCAGAGTAGCCTCGTTCGTGGACTTCCCGCTGGGAACCATGACCAGCGCGGGCAAGGCGTACGAGGCGGCACGCCTGGTGCAGGAGGGCGCGCAGGAAGTTGACCTCATGCCCAACGTGGGCTTTCTGGTTTCCGGCATGGAAATGGAATATGCCGCCGACATTCGCGGCGTGGTGGAAGCCGCCAGCGGCATTCCGGTAAAAGTCATGCTGGAACTTCCGCTGCTGAATCAGCGGCAGCGCGAGCGCGCGGTGGC
>JBLMXE010000141.1:0-3200 GCA_050257615.1 Chlamydiota bacterium
GAAATCAGCCGCAAGAGCGCTAAGAACGCCCTGCTGCCTACGGTGGACCTGGTGAGCTGGTATGGCACTTCCGCGCTGGCGGGAGAGCAAAACCCGGGTTTTACCTGCGCTCCCGGGGTTGTGTCTAATCCCAACCTTCTCGAGTGCCTGCCGCCCGGCACCGTGGCCCGGACCGGCTATGGCAACGCCTTCGCCAAACTGTTCCGCAACGACTTTCCTGATTACGCGGTGGGCTTCCAAATCAACATTCCTTTCCGCAACCGTGCGGCCAAGGCGGACCAGATCCGTTCTGAACTGGAATACCGCCAGGCACAGATGCGCCTGCAACAGCTGCAGAACGAAATCGGCATCGAGGTGCGTAACGCCCAGTTCGCCCTGCAGCAGAACCGGGCCCGGGTGGAGGCGGCCACCACGGCGCGCGACCTGGCGCAGCACACCTTCGAGATCGAGCAGAAGAAATATGCGCTGGGCGCTTCCACCAGCTACCAGGTGCTGCAGACGCAGCGCGACCTGGCGCAGGCGGAATCGGCGCGGGTGGCGGCCATGGCGGCTTACGAAAAGTCGCGCGTGGAGCTGGACCGGGTAACGGGACTGACCTTGACCCACAACGGCATCGAGATCGCGGACGCCGAGAGCGGGCATGTGCGCAAAGTTCCCGAAATTCCGGGGGTCATGCCGCGTACCGATCTGACCGATCAGAAGCCAGCTCCCGAGAAGGACTTGCCGGGGCCCTCGCTGTGAAGGAGGTCATGACCGAACGTATACAATCCTCGGGTAAGGCCACAAAGACAATGACAGCCAGCCTGCCCGCACCCCGCATTCTGGTCGCCGACGACCAGCGCGATGTCATCGAAGCTCTGCGCCTGCTACTGAAGCCCGAGGGCTATCAGGTGGGCTCAGTGTCCTCGCCGGCGGGCGTGCTGGAGGCGCTGCAGAAGCAGGAGTTCGACGCCGCCCTGATTGACCTGAACTACACTCGCGACACCACCTCCGGCCAGGAGGGACTGGACCTGCTCTCCCAGCTTCAGGCCGCGGACAGCACCTTCCCGGTGATTGTGATGACCGCCTGGGGAAATGTGGACCTGGCGGTCGAGGCCATGCGGCGCGGGGCGCGCGACTTTATCCAAAAACCCTGGGAAAACGCGCGCCTGCTTTCGGTGCTGCGCACACAGGTGGAGCTGGGGCGGGCGCTGCGCATGGGACAGCGGCTGGAGGCGGAAAACCGTCTGCTGCGGGCGGAGGGCCGCCCGACCTTCATCGCCGAATCGGACGCCATGAAGCCCATCCTGCAGCTCATCACCCGGGTGGCGCCTTCCGACGCCAATGTGCTCATCACCGGCGAGCATGGAAGCGGCAAGGAAGTGGTGGCGCGCACGTTGCACGCCTTGTCGAACCGCGCCCATCGGCCATTTGTGGCGGTCAACACCGGCGGGTTGCCCGAGGGCGTTTTCGAAAGCGAACTGTTCGGCCACGTCAAGGGCGCCTTTACGGATGCGCGCTCCGACCGCGTCGGCCGCTTCGAACTGGCTGATGGCGGCACTATTTTCCTGGACGAGATAGCCAACGTGCCGCCTGCCCAGCAAGCCAAGTTGCTGCGTGTGCTGGAGTCGGGCGAGATGGAGCCGGTGGGCTCATCGAAGACGCGCCGGGTCAATGCACGCGTGGTCTCCGCTACCAATGCCGACCTCAACCAGGAAGTCGTCGCCGGGCGCTTTCGCCAGGACCTGCTGTTCCGCCTGAATACAGTTGAGGTCCATCTTCCGCCTTTGCGCGAACGGCGCAATGATATTTCCGTGCTGGCCATGCACTTCTTAAAGCGCTATGCGGAACGCTACGGCAAGCGCCTGGCCAGTTTCGACGCTCCCGCCTTGCGCGCCATGCTGGAATACTCCTGGCCTGGGAACGTGCGCGAGCTTGACCACTCGGTGGAGCGCGCGGTGCTGCTGGCCGAAGGCGAGCAGGTTCGGTTGAGCGACCTGGGACTGCGGGGGGCGCGCGATGGCGGGCAAAAAATGGAAGATATGAGCCTGGAGGAAGTGGAGTCGCTGCTGGTGCGCAAGGCGCTGGCCCGCTACGGCGGTAATATCAGCCAGGCGGCCGAAGCGCTGGGCCTGAGCCGCAGCGCCCTCTACCGCCGGCTGCAGAAGTATGGAATCTGACCTGGCCAAACCGGCCGCAACCCAGTCCTCTCGCCCCAGTGTTGCCCCGGCGCGCCGCGCCCCGCGCGGCCGGCGGCGCATCGCGCATGAAAACCGCGTGCTGCTGTTTGCCCTGGCCTCCGGCCTGGCAGGCGTGATTCCCGCCATGGTGCTGCTATGGACCGGCGCTTATTCCGGCAGCACGCAGTGGACGCTCACGGTAGTGATCGTCACCTGCTGGCTGGCTTTTTCCTTCACGGTTCGCGGCATCGTAATGCGCCCGCTGCAGACTCTGTCCAACATGCAGGCGGCGCTGCGCGAGGGCGACTTCTCCATGCGGGCGCGCGTGGGCAATCCCGAAGATGCGCTGGGCGAACTGATGCGCGAGGTCAACGCGCTTTCGGAGATGCTGCGTGAGCAGCGCCTGGGCGCCATGGAGGCCAGCGCGCTGCTGGGCACGGTGATGGCGGAGATTGACGTCGCGGTGTTCACCTTTGACCCGCAATCGCGCCTGCGCCTGGTGAACCGCGCCGGGGAACGCCTGCTCAGCCAAAATGTGGAGCGCCTGCTGGGCAAGACCGCCGCCGACCTGGGCCTGGCCGACTGCCTGGAAGGCGAGATGGCGCGCACCCTGGAGAAGAGTTTTCCGGCGCGCACCGGGCGCTGGGGTGTGCGCCGCACGATTTTTCGCCAAGGCGGGGCGCCGCATCAGTTGCTGGTGATTTCCGATCTCAGCCAAGCCCTGCGGGAAGAGGAGCGGCAAGCCTGGCAGCGCCTGGTGCGGGTGCTGGGGCACGAGATGAACAACTCGCTGGCTCCCATCTCCTCCATCGCGCAGAGCCTGGAGACGCTGCTCAAGCGCGAGCCGCGCTCGGCCGACTGGGAAGACGACCTGCGCCGCGGGCTGAAGATTATCAGCGAGCGTTCCGACGCCCTCAGCAACTTCATGCGCGACTACTCGCGACTGGCCCGCCTGCCCAAGCCGCAGCTGCAGGAGGTGGACCTGGGAGTGCTGGTGCGGGGCGCCGCCGGTGTGGAGACTCGCTTGCCGGTCGAGGTTGT
>JBLMXE010000142.1:0-2993 GCA_050257615.1 Chlamydiota bacterium
CTGGCGTCACCATGCCGAGGTGAGCCATGCCCAAAGTGGAGCGTATGCGGCAGCCAGTCGAGGGCCCCTTCAACCAGCAAGACCTTCAGACATTTCGCGACCAGGGATGGACCCTGGTGGCACTGGAATGGGAGCGCGAGATTTCTGAGGAAGAAGCCGGCGAGCCAGCCGCCGCGGAGGCGCCTTTTGGCCTGCAGGTGGCGAAGGGCGCCCTGCAGGAAGATCCGGTAGAAGCCACCGCCCTGGTTGACATGCTGGAGCTGGTGATTGACGAAGGCCCCTATTGGCGCATTGCCGAAGAACTGAACCGGCGCGGGCACCGCACCCGGCGGGGCACAAAGTGGTCGCCGGTATCGGTATTCGAAATGCTGCCCCGGCTGATCGAGGTCGCACCCCGCATCTTCTCCAGCGCTGATTGGCAGCGGCGCAGGCGCGTACCCTCGCAGGCAGGCTAGTTCTTCGGTGTACCCGCCCCGTCTCCGGGCTGACGGCTACCGCTGTTCTTGTCAATGATGTCCAGGGCAAATTTCTGTCTCAAGGACATACTCATCGCACCCAAGAGGATTCGCATGGATCTGGCAATACGGCCCTGCTTGCCGATTACTTTTCCGACGTCCTCCGGCGCGACCCGCAATTCGAATATGGTGACGCTTTCGCCTCGGAGCGTCCCAACCTCAACCTGCTCGGGCTGATCAACCAAGGATTGTGCGAGTTGTTCGATCAACTGGCATACTTTTGCAGACTGGTCTGGCATCGTTCCAACGCTCCAAAAATGTGGAGTAACAGCTTTCGCAGCATGAACGGTCGAGCCAGCAAAGCGCTGCAAAACACTGCTTCTGGTGCTCCCGGGAATGTGAAGAAACGCAATCGGCCAGCTTGCGTTTCGCCGCTTGCCCAGAAATGCAAAAATACGAGTATTGGAACGATCTCGCTGTGACGTGCGTCACAGCTTAATTGCCGAAGGCGCCATAGCGGATCATAAAGGGCGACACGGTCTGGGCGCCGGCCGACGGAAAAAAAATCCACAGGGCAGCGGCTTAGATGGACGAACCGAAGGATTGACGTCCGGAAAACGAGTCTGCGCCGGCTACGCTACTACGACTTGGCAAACAGGCGGCCCAGCATTCCCTTGCCCTTAGCTGGAGGCAGGTTAAACGCGGCCAGCAGCGACTCGACTTCGCTTTCGGGCAGCGGCTCCGCATCCTGGCGCAGCCGGATCATCTCCTGAAAAGCGGTGATGCGGTCCAGGCAGTTAAAGCAGTCGTGAATGTGCTCCTCGGCCAATTCCCGCTCCCGCCAGCTGATCTGACCATTCAGAATGTTGTTGAAGGTCTTCAGCGCAACGCACTGCTCGGAGCCCGCCTTCTCTGCTTCCTGCATCAGCACGCGGGCGGAAATGCTGAAGGCGTCAGGCGTGGTGGCGGGCAGCAGCTGCTTGAGGCGCTCGCCGGCAATGCGTTTGACTTCTTCCGCCGTCGCTTCTGCGTCACGCATCATGCGCGCGATCTGGGGCGCGGTATAGCCTTTGATGAACAGCCATAGCATCTGCCGTTCCGTGACCGGAAGGTCCTTCATGATCTCCCGTACCTGGTCGAGCGAAAGCTGAGGCACAGGCACGCGCGCCACCTCCCGGCCGTAGGCAAAAACCAGTTGCCGGAACGCCATCAGGAACTCGCGCTCGTTGTTGAAGGAAACCTTCTGGAACCATTCATTCTGGTTGGCCCGCGCGCGCTGGAACACTGCCAGGACATGGGTGTCCATTTCCGGCACCAGCGTGGGGAAATATTGGCGTAAAAGCGTCTTCAGCAGCGGAGCGTAATCGCGCACAAACTCGTACCAGCCCTGGCGCTCGCCGCGCGCGCACTCTTCTTTCATCAGAAATACAGTTCGAATGGCCATGGTTTAGAAGAGAAGTCTCGGCCCGGGGAAAGGCGTGACATTACAGGATACTAAAACTCGCTACTTCGGGATTAGGATAGGCCCATTCAACATCTGTTGCCTGGAAATTTCCGATTGTTGGTTCACGATCAGATGCACACCGGCACGCCCGCCCCATCGATTATTCCCGAAAGCTGTAGACAGGGCTGAATTGAAAATGGGTGTAACTACTACCCTTCCTGTAAAGGCAGTGTAGGCTGTGGTTCCTGCTGGGGCATTGCCTTTTTTGAACTCAGCAGACAGCCAACTGCACTTTCTCCCTAACTGCGATGGGTCCGTAGGTACGTCAATGAGATAGTTCGTCCAGTTTCGAGCGCGGACCGAGACCAGCTTGCCATTAAATTGAGCAGGATTGTTCACGATATCGCAAACCGTAGCGGGGAGCGCACGGTAGGATTTGGTTTGAGAGAAAGCGCCGCTGCTAAGGACCGCAATCGCGATCGTCACTGCAGTGCACTTCGTCCACAACATGCTGCGCACCGCCTACTCCGCGCTCGCGTGCACGCGGGCGGCGTCCAGCGTGAGCGGGCGCTGGATGACCATTTCAATGCTGGTGCCGGGCAGCAGGCGGACATCGCTACCTCGGCTGAGCATGGCGATGGCCAGCCCGGCCGCGCCGCCAATGCCGCCTCCAATCGCGGCGCCCTTACCGCTGCCGGTGGTGGCCGCGCCAATCACCGCCCCGGTGGCGGCGGTTCCGGCGGCAGTCTTGATCTTCTCGCCTTTGTTGCTGTCGCCCTGGATGGTCCCTTCCTGCCCCTTCACCTTCTCATGCTCGGCCCCAGGAACGTTCTCCACGCCCGCGGGCATCACCACAGTGTAACCATTGGGGAAGACCAGGCTGGTGAAGTGCATAAGGATTTCCGCTCTGCCCTTGATGTGGCCGGCGCGCTGCACCCGGTCAATCACGCCCTGCACATAGGTGCCGGCGGGAATCACCATGCGCCCGCCAATGGCCACCGGAAACGCGGTTTCGGCATAGACCGGGTCGCCCTGGCGCGCGTTTTTGGTCGAGATTGCCTGCTTCAGCGAAAGCGGAATCTTGGTGCCGGTGG